>JBDUAE010000032.1:0-11623 GCA_040004805.1 Chthoniobacterales bacterium
AGATGTATCTCGCGGATATTTTCACGATCGCCGCGAATCTCACGGGTGGCTGCGCGATCAGCCTGCCGTGCGGTTTTGCGTCGAACGCTAACGGCAATCGGTTGCCGATCGGTCTGCAATTGGCCGCTCCCGCGTTGGCGGAAGCGCGCCTCGTACAAATCGCGCACGCCTACGAGCAGAGCACACCGTGGCACCGGGAACGGCCGCCAATTAGCCGACAACGAATCGCCGCCAGATCGCCCTGAGCCAGCGCACGGCGAAGAGCGACGCCACTCGAAAACTCATTTTCGACACACCGCGCTCGCGATCGCGAAACGCGATTGGGATTTCCTGGACTCGAAATCCGCGACCCCCGCGCACGATCATTTCGAAGGCAATTTTGAATCCGGTCGCGGCCGGCGCCAACTCCAGCAAACGTTCGCGCCGAATCGCGAAAAAGCCGCCCATGGAATCGTGCACGCCGGTTAACGGATAGGCCAGCGCCGCGGCGAGACGCGACATCACTCGACGATAGAGCGGCCACCCCGGCGTAGTACCGCCGCGGACGTAACGGCTTCCGATGACCATGTCGGCATGCCTGTGCCGAAGCGGTGCAATCAAATTCTCGATCGCGCTGGGCGGGTGGCTCAGATCCGCATCCATCACGACGAGAATGGGCGCGCGCGCGGTTTCGGCTCCCGCTACCACTGCTCCCGCCAGGCCCAGCGTCGGGTTCTGGCGTTCCAGCACGCGGACCGGAAACTCTGCGGCCAGTGCACGAACGCGGTCTGGCGTGCCATCAGTCGATCCGTCATCCACGAAAAGAATTTCCCTGCAATCCGGCTCGCTCGCCATGATTTGGCGAACAAGCGGCTCGATATTTTCCGCCTCGTTCAAGGTCGGCACGATGACCGCGATCGCTTCGGGACTTGGCAGATCGGCCATGCAAAAAAACGCGGGATGGCGGTCCGGAATTTTGGTGGAGCCGAAGACGGGACTCGAACCCGTGACCTGCTGATTACGAATCAGCTGCTCTACCAACTGAGCTACTTCGGCGCGGTGACCGGGCCGGGAAGATGCCACCCGGGTGCAGAAGCAGCAAGCGCGATGTCGGCGGGCGGCGGAACGGTCTGGGAATGGAAGACGGCGGCGAGAAAACGGTCGATCGCGTAGAGGCTAAGTTGACCGCTCGGGCCGTTCAGATTCGCGTCGCAACCGTGCGTGCCCCAGGGAATGTAGAGGTGGAAAAAGTGTCGGCTATTTTCCTGGAGACGCGCGGCGAGGCGTTCGCTTTGCTCGGGCCAAACGATCGGGTCGAGCAGGCCGTGGATGAGGAGAGTAGCCGGAGTGTTCGCATTCACGAAATTAATGGGCGAAGCCGCTGCGTAGGTGGCCGGCTCCTGCGCGGGTGTGCCACCGAGATAATTTTCCAGCACTTTTTTTGAATCGAGGACGAACCGCCGACTCGGTCTTTCATATCCGCGCACCAAGTCCGCCGGCGCGTAAAAAGCGACCACACCGCGAATGGCCGGCTCCTTCTCGGCATAGGCGGCGGAGAGCGCGATTTGGCCCCCAGCGGACCTTCCGATCAGGACGATCCGAGTAGGATCGAGTCGCAGGGTGGCGGCGTTGGTTTTCAAGAAATTGATCGCTTCGAAGACGTCCTCGACCGGCGCGGGAAACCGCGCGGCAGGAGCAAGCCGATAATCGATGCTGGCCACGGCGTAATGCTGCCGCGCCAGATAGCGATTGAGCGCGGGTAGCTGCGCTTTGTTTCCGCCATTCCAGGAGCCGCCGTGGATCATGAGCACGATTGGCTCCGGTCCGCCCTGATCGTTCGCGCGATAGAGGTCGAGCTTCCGGCCCTCGCCCGGCGCGTAGACGTGTTCCGTTACCGACACGCCGGAAGTGTTGACGCCGCGAAAAAGATCGAGCCAGCTTAACGGCTTCGGCCGACCATCGACGGCTTCGAGAGAACCGAGCGCGGCCGTGATCCGGCGCGGCAGAGAGTGATTAAGACCCGCGGCGCGGATCGCAGGCGAGAAACACAGGGCCGCGGTCACGATGGCCAACGCTGCCACAGGGCGACCAGTGCGGCCGCGTCGCCAGGCGATGAGCGCGAGGAAGAGCGCGGCGATTCCGAAATAATGTCCCCATTCCGTGATGAGGATGGCCACGATCCAAAGCCATGAGGTCGCTGCGCTAAAGAAGACGTGCAACGAGCAGAGAAACAGGATTCCGACGCAGAAATAAATCGCCCAATCGAGAGCTCGGGCCGGCGAATTGTTTTCCTGGCTGGTCTTGTTCACGATAGTCGAAAAGTTTCGCCGATTTCTCGAAGAGCGATCCGCTCCGGCGAGTGACGCAGCGCAGCTTCAAAGCGCTCGATCGGTTCGCGAAATGGCTCGGCACTGAGACGAAAAGTCTGATGATGCACGGGCATAATGTGCTCTGCGCCGGCAGCATTGGCCATTGCGATCGCTTCCTCTGGCGAAGCGTGCGCGCGAACCCATGGATTGTAGGCGCCGATCGACATTATCGCGAGTTCGTAAGGTTTTCGATCGTGCAGCGTGCGGAACCGATCCGTAAATGCGCTATCGCCGCCGAAAATTAGCCGACAACCATTCCGCTCGAGCACGTAGCCGTTGTATCCGCGGTAATGATCGTACTGCATCCGCGCGCCCCAATGTTTCACTTCAAACGCCCGGACAAGTAATGCTCCGACCGCGCGCCGCACTTCCATCGTTTGGCCCCAGCTCAATTCCGTTTTCGAGCGAAAGGGGAGGCCGCGCAAGAGGTCAAGGGTGCGCGGCGCGGTGATCACATCCGCGGAGGGTGGCAGCCGGCGCAGAGTTGGCAAATCGAAGTGATCGAAGTGCGCGTGTGAGAGCAGAATCAGATCGATCGGCGGTAAATCGCGCAACCTCAGCGCGGGTTGCGTGAGCCGTTTCGGACCGATCGTGAACCCGGGAAATCGAACCCCGATTCGCGCAAAAAAGACTGGATCGGTCAGGATGCGAAAACCGAAGAAGTTAAGCAAAACCGTGGCGTGTCCCAACCACGCCGCGGTGAGTTGCCGATCGTCCCACATCTCGGGCTGCGGTCGCGCAAAGGCTGGAAGAATCGAGCGTCGGCTCGCGACTGTCCATTCGTGCAGGAGATGCCGATACCATGATCGCATCGGAGACGATACCGCGCAGCGTGCGCGTTTCAGCATTCGACGAAAAAATCTGCTGAGCAGCACGTTAGATCGGGAGCTCGAAAAGTAACGCCCGGAAGGTTTGCGACGCCTCTTTTTTGCTTTTGGTTTCGTCGCGCCACTTCACATTTCGCCGCCGCGGTGCCCGACGCGAGTCGGTCGGAAATATTCTTGCGCGGGTTACGTTTCTTCCTAACCTTCCACGACAAATTTCGAGGGACTATGGCTGACGCGGCAAACAAATATCCAGAAAACGTAGAGGGGCAGTTTTACGTCGACGATCAGTGCATTGATTGCGATCTCTGCCGCGAAACCGCGCCGGCGAATTTCAAGCGGAACGATGACGGAGGACATTCCTACGTCTACAAACAGCCGGAGTCGCCCGAGGAAGAGGCCCTTTGCAAAGAAGCGATGGAAGGTTGCCCGGTGGAAGCGATCGGGCCGGACGGTGCCGCCGCTCTCGCTTAGAACCGCGCGGCGTTCGCGCGCCTGACTCATGGCGACCAGGGATGAAATTCCGGTCGCGCTCACGATCGCTGGCTCCGATAGCAGTGCCGGTGCCGGGGCGCAGGCCGATCTGAAGACCTTCACCGCGCTCGGTGTTTACGGATTGACCGCCATCACGTGTGTCGTGGCGGAGACGCCAGGGAAGGTCGTGCGGATCGAGCCGGTTTCGACTGAATTGGTCGCCGCGCAAATCGAATTGGTGTTGGAAAAATTTCCGGTCGCAGCGATTAAGACCGGTCTTCTCTACTCCGCCGAGATCACGGAGGAAGTTGCGCGCATTCTCCGTCGAGTAGCGCGCGTTGGCCGGTCTCTTCCTCTAGTAATCGATCCCGTGATGGTGGCGACGAGCGGCCACCTGCTTCTGCAAAAAGATGCGATCACAGTTTACGAAAAAGAATTATTTCCGCTGGCGGCGGTGTTGACGCCCAATCTCGACGAAGCGGGCGCTCTCTTGGGCGAGACTTTGACGGACCTCAAGGCGATGCGAAAGGCGGGCGAAAAATTAGCCGACCGTTACGGCGTGCCCGTTTTGTTGAAAGGTGGCCATCTCGCGGGCTCGCAGGCCATCGATCTCTTGTTTGCAAATGGACGAGTGGCCGAATTTTCCGCTCCGTTTTCGCGCGGCGTGCAAACGCATGGGACCGGATGCACTTATTCCGCTGCGATCGCGGCCGGGCTGGCTCGCGGTCTCACGCTCGAAGAAGCCATCGGGCGCGCCAAAGAATACGTGACGGCCGCGATTGCGCATCACTTCGCCTGGACGAGCGATGCGGGAGAAATCATTCACGCGTTGCGCCACGCGCGTTAAAGTAATTTTGCTTCACCCAGGCCAGCGCGTCCTCGCGGGAAGCAAATCCGCCTTCCAGTTGCCGCGTCTCCACCGCCTCTAGGATTTCTCCGAAGAGGGGTCCCGCTCGCAGCCCCAGCGCCAGTAAATCGTCTCCGCGCACGAGCGGAGGAGGAATGATCGGCTCCTTCGAAAATTCTTCGCGTTTCTCCAGCAAGAAGTCGTAGTTATCGAGCATCCCGTGGCTACTGGCACAGTCCACCCGGTGCAGTTCGAGCTCATCTGGAAACGTCGGGCGCGCCATGAATCGCTTCAATTTTGCCACGCGCATTTTCGGCACATCTTTGAAAACCATGTGCTGCCGGACTGCTTCCACCGTCGCGTCGATCTCCGCCCGGGAAAACCGCAGCCGCACCATGACCGCCTCCGTCATCTCTGCGCCGACGCGGTCATGACCGTTGAATCGAATACGCCCGTCGCCGTCCACCGTCGCGGTGGGCGGCTTGCCGATGTCGTGAAAAAGCACGCTGAAAACAAGCGGGAACGAGGACTGCGCCGGGAGTAGTCCTAACATGATGCGAGTGTGCTTAAAAACATCGCCTTCGGGATGGAATTGCGGCGGCTGCTCGCAGCCTTTCATCGCCTCGAGTTCGGGCAAGACCGCGGCCATCAAGCCGCTCGCATCCAGAAGATCCCAGCCGCGCACTCGCTGTGGCGAGAGGAAGATCCGCACCAGTTCTTCGCGAATACGCTCGGCGCTGATTTCGTGAATCGAGGACGCGTTCGCGAGCAAAGCCTGCCACGTCGTCTCCTCGATCTGAAACTGCAGCGTGGTCGCGAATCGCACGGCGCGCAGCAGACGGAGCCGATCTTCGCGGAAGCGTTGGGCCGCATCGCCGATCGCGCGCAGCACCCGCGCTTTCAGGTCCGCCTTGCCGCCTACGAAATCGATCACGGTTTCCGCCGCGGGATCGAAGAACATCCCGTTGATCGTGAAGTCACGCCGCGCGGCGTCTTCCTCTGCGCTCGCGAAATGGACTTCGGTCGGCCGCCGCCCATCGAGATAAACGCCATCCGAGCGAAAGGTCGCCACCTCAAATTGCATCCCGTTTTCCAGAACCACGATGACGCCGAAATGCGCGCCCACGGCATAGGTGCGGGCAAAAATTCTCTGCACCTGCTCGGGCCGCGCGTCCGTCGCGATATCGATATCTTTTGGCACTTTACCGCGGACCAGGTCACGCACACAGCCGCCGGCAAAATAGGCGACATGGCCGGCACGCACGAGTCGCGCGACGATCCCGCGCGCAATCGTTTCCATAGGTGTGTGCGTAGCATTCATGCTCGGGGTTAGTCTCAGTTTTGAATCTATCCCTGTCGAGGCGGTAAGCCGTGACGCTTTACTCCGGGCGGCTTCCGAGACAGGCTTTGGGCCAGGCATGCGGATAAAACCATCTCTCGACTGGCTGCTGATTTTCGTTCCGCTCGCGATTGTTCTCCGCTTCTGGCCAGGCGGGGCCAACCAATCCGCACTCTTCGTTTGCGCGGCTCTGGGAATCATCCCCGTCGCCGGATGGATTGGACATGCCACGGAAGAACTTGCGGCCCGCGTTGGCGCTGGTTTGGGCGGATTACTGAATGCGACTTTTGGCAACGCCGCCGAGTTAATCATCGCCGGGATTGCACTTTCTCGAGGCCTCACTGGCGTAGTGAAGGCGTCGATCACCGGATCGATCATCGGGAACATCCTGCTCGTTCTCGGCCTCTCGATTCTCGCCGGAAGCACGAAATACAAAGAGCAGCGCTTCAATCGCACCGGCGCACGCACTTCCACCATTTCGCTCTCGCTCGCTGGCATTGCTCTCATCATCCCCGCGGTTTTCCATCACGCGGTAAACCTCAGTTCCACCAATTGGACCCCGGCGATGGAGCAGCATCTCTCCCTGGCGATCGCGATCATTCTCTTCGCCACCTACTTCTGCATCCTTTGGTTCTCCCTCCGCACCCATAGACAATATTTCAGCGGCGAAGATTCCACTGAGAAAGAAGCGCGCTGGTCGCGCGCGAAAGCGACCACCATTCTCTTAATCGCGACCGCATTCGTCGCGCTGCTCTCCGAATTTCTCGTCGGGACGATCGAGAGCGTACGCGCGGCCGCAGGAGTAACCGAAGTTTTTGTGGGCGTGATCGTAGTCGCAATTGTCGGCAATGCCGCGGAACACTCGACTGCCATTCTCATGGCGCTGAAAAACAAGATGGATCTGAGCGTGGGGATCGCGATTGGATCGAGCTTACAGATCGCGCTCTTCGTTGCGCCGCTCTTGGTTTTCCTTTCCTACGCCTTTGGTCGCCCGATGGATTTGGAGTTCTCGCTGCCCGAAGTGTGCGCGGTCGTGGCTTCGATTTACATCCTCTTTCAAATCAGCGGCGACGGTGAAACGAATTGGATCGAAGGCGTGCAATTACTCGCCCTCTACTTGATCCTCGGAGTGCTCTTCTTCTATTTGCCCGAGACGCATCAACTCTCGCGTTAAGCGGGTTGGGTCTGCCGGCCTGCGTCGCGCGCCGCAAGGCGGTGCGCCGCGGCGACGCCGGAATTGAGCGCGCCTTCCATGTAGCCGACAAATTTGTAGCAGGCGTGTTCGCCGGCAAAATGCAGTCGGCCGATTCCTTGCTGTAAAATTGGCCCCATCGTCGTCACCTGACCAGGTGCGGGAAAGGAGTAACCGGCACCGGTCCAGCGTTCGCTCGGCCAATCCATGAACCGCCCGTGGATGAAATTTTGCGGGAAGTTGGGATACAATTCCTGGAAAGCCGAGACGAAAGCCGCATCCTTTTTCTGCTTCCATCGGTGCCGCGCCAGTTCTGCCGGCGGCCCTCCGGAGAATCCGGTTAGGACAATACCGTCCGCGTCGTGGCCCTGATTTTCGGTCGCATCCCATGTGATTCCCACCATTCCATCGGAGACGGCGCCGGGTGAAGTCCCGCTCTTCCGCCAAAAACGATCCTTCACACGAGCGAGATACTTCACGTTGGTGCCCATTTGTGGTCGCAGCGCATGGGGCAGATTTGGCTCGAACCGGACGTGGCGCCACGCGCTGGGTGGGATTGCGAGCACGACATCGTCTCCTTCAAACAACCGACCGGCCGCGTCTCGGACCGTGACCTTATTTTCCGCGATCCGCACCTCCTGCGCGGGCACGCCGAGGTGGAGTCGGTTTTCGCCCAAGGGCGTCACGAGTTTGTGAGCAAGCTGGTCATTGCCTCCGCGGCAACGGTAGACCTCGCTCTCGGTCCAATATTTTTCCAAGCCGCCTCCTTTTACCTGCGCCAGATTTCCGAGGTAACTCTGGCGCGCCGTTGCGACGCCGTTATCGGAAGTTAATTCCGCAGCCATCGTTAGCCGACAAAGATCGGAAATCGGCAACGCGCGCAGCCATTGGGCGGTCGAACGCGTGTCGAGCGAGCGTGCGTTCGGGCTCGACCACGGTCGATCCGCGTGAATGCCCGCGGCGTCCCGGTTCATTGCTTTGTAAGCGGTGTCCATTTCCAGCCAGAGCCCCTTGGCTACGCTTTCGGCTAACCGGTGGCCGCCCAGCACAATCGGCGCGGACAGATCTTTCTCCTCGGTGACATCGTTAAACTTCAATCCGAAATGCCGGGCGTAAGCCATCCACGTGGGATGATTCGAACCGATTAGTTCGCCGCCGCCTTCCACGACTTTTCCAGGCGCGATGTCGGCAAAACTCAGAACCCGACCGCCTACCCGCCGGCGCGCTTCCAGCACGATCACCTCATAGCCGGCACTCAGCAGCTCGTGCGCGCAGGCCAGTCCTGCGAAACCGCCGCCGATAACGATGATTCGTCGCCCGCGTCCCGTTTTCTTAGACGTGCCTGAGCGCGCCCAGCTGGCTCCATTGCTCAAGAGCAAACCCGCGGAGGCTGCCAGCGTGATCTTGAGAAACGCGCGCCGGTCTAATGCTGTCGGTTGTGGTTGATAACGACGGGTCAGCCGTCCGTAAAGCGAGGCAGCCATGCTCACTCAGGACATCAGGTGTGCGCGGCAAAGTCAATAAGCCGAAGGCTCCGTGAAAATTACGTTTCCTGAAAGTTTTCTGGAAAAAGTGCTATCCGCTGCATCCGCCCCGTCCGAGGGGGCGAACTACCGCACGATGAAAACATCTTCTCTTTCCTCCTGCTCATTCCAGCCTCCCATTGGTCAAGCGGCGCCGCGGCGCGGGCTGAGGTGGCTCGTCGTCCTCAGTTTATGTCTGGCTGGCTTTTGGTTCGGCAGCGCCAACTCGGCCTCGGCGCAGGTTTTAGTGACGCCGGTGGTGACGTTCAATATGGGAACGGGTATCTACACTTACACCTATTCCGTCACGAATAACTCAGCCAATACTTTGGCCATTATCTCCTTCGGAGCGTCGCCCGCGGCGGCATTTACCATCCAAAACCTGTCCTCCCCGATGGGTTTTCTCAGTACCTACGATTCGGGTAACGGCTTGATTTCCTTCCTCGAAGACAATAATCCCGCCACCCTGCAGAGTTTCGCTCCTGGGACGACGGTGAGTCCCTTCAGCTTTACTAGTACATTCGGACCCGGTGCCGCCACCTTCCAAGCGCTAGATATCTTCGGTAATACTTTCACCGGTGTCACTCAGGCGCCGGTTCCTGAGCCGGGCGTCCTTGCCCTTTGCATGCTCGCGATTCCGACCCTCGGGATTCTTCTTTTCCGTCGCAAAGTGCGATCAGCCACCGTCAGCGTTTCCTAAACCCTCCGTTATTACTTCATGAAAAAAAACCCATATAATCGTCAAGGCGGCCTGCGCCGTTCCTTTGCTCCGCTTACTACCGCCGCAGCCCTTGCTGCCGCGCTTTTTCTTACCGCACCATCCTCGCGGGTGGAAGCCTCTAGTCACAGCGATGCGCCGCTCATCAAGCTCGATCCACAGGCAAACCTGACGGACGTCTACGCTTTTATGCGGACACGCCCGTCTGGCGAAGTGGTCCTCGTAGTCCAGGTCAGTGTGCGCCCTTTCTCCGAGCCGGGCGACGGTGTTATGTATGATTCCTTCTCGCCCGACGCGCTCTATAGCATTCACATCACGAACCCGGCCTCGGGTGTGGAACAACAGCGTTACGATTTCAAATTCTCCGAAGTGGACGTCGTTGGTGGAAATTATAAGAACACGAACACCATCTTGCGTTACGGACGAGGCGTCGGCCTCGATGTCGGCCCGATCATGACGGTGGGCGATGCGCACCAGAATTTCGTGCAATCCTACAGCGTCACCAAGACCGTTGCCGGCACGCCGACGCAGTTGAACGCAAATCCTTTGCTCGTAGCACCGCCGAACGTGGGTATAAAGACCACGCCGTTGTATAACGACGCCAATGGCGTCGCGATTTCCGGCGCGACTTCTCGCCCGAATCTTGACCCTTACACCGCACAGACCACGGTTGATGTGGTTTCCGGCGGAGCGACCTACACGGTTTTCGCCGGACCTCGCGAGGACGGCTTCTATGCGGACACACCAGGGATTTTCGATCTTCTAGAGGCCCGCATCCTCGGCAACAGCCTTGGTCAAGCTGGTGGCGGAGTAGACGGATTTAAGGGCTACAACGTCCTGCATTACGCCATCGTGATCCCGCTCACGCAGTTGACCCCTGCTCCCTACACTGGTGCGCTGCAACCTCCCAGCACCGGCGTCGGCGTTTTTGCGTCCGTCAGCCGTCCGCGTGTGACCTTGCGCCAATCAGACCAAAAGGACACCTCGTCCGGTCCTTACATTCAGGTCAACCGTCTCGCCAACCCGCTCTTCAACGAAGTGCTCGTAGCTTTACAGGATAAGGATAACTACAACCGTCGCAAACCAACTGACGACGCTTCCATGTTCGCCACCTACGCTTTGAATCCAGAAATTGCAGTCCTGATCAACGCAGTTTTTGGCACCAATTTCCAAACCGACAACCGAACCGATTTGCAAGCGATTTACATCCCGGATGTGATCCGCGTGAATACTAACACGGGTAAGGTGCGGACCGCCGGCGAGGCCGGTTTCAACCGCCTAAGCTTTATCGGTGGCGATACCGTGCTCGATCCGTCGAACGGTATGATGGTTCCTTCGGGCTGGCCGAATGGTCGCCGCTTCGGTGACGACGCGGTGGATATCGCGCTTACTGCGGTCGCCAATGGCCCGAACTACGTGATGCCTCTGACCCTTGTCGGCGATAACTCCGCGGCTAACGATCAGGTTTACAACTTGACCTTCCCTTATGCGGGGACCCCGCACTCTGGCCCTCGGAATTCGAAAGATTCCGGTCCGAATGTGGCTCCGACCCCCGGTCCCTCGCCCGGCCCGGGCGGAATCAAGACCACGAGAGGCAAGTAAGGCTCGCTTAAATCAAATTCGTAAAGGCGCGCTTCCGTAAGGGGCGCGCCTTTGCAATACTACCCCGGAAATTATGAGTGACTCCAAAAAGACAGCGACCAGCGCTCGCGTGGTCGCGGTAGTGGTTTGCCTCGCTCTCGCCCTAGCAGGCGCTTTACTGGTTCGGCATTTTGACGCCGCTCGCAGCCAGAGCGCAAAAGCCAAACCGCAGGCGGCTGCCTCCAGTCCCGAGCAAATTCTTGCCCAAATACCCGATCCCAACGGCGATTCGCAGACTGATAAAGCGATTATACAGGCTCGCGCCAAGGTGAAGCAAAATCCTCGCAACCCGCTCGGTTGGGTGATGCTGGGCGATTCGCTAATGCAGAAGGCTCGCGACGCGACCGACGAGACTTATTACGACCCTGCGGAGCTAGCCTACGGCTACGCGCTCCAACTCGATCCGCGTTTCGTCGGCGCGATGGATGGAATGGCGTGGGTTAAAGGTGACCGGCATCTCTTCGATGAAAGCATCGACTGGGGAAAGAAGGCTATCGCGATTGATCCGGGAAACGCAGCCGCGTACGGCATCATCGGAGATGCCGCGCTCCAACTCGGCGACTACGATCAGGCCTACGCGGACTACCAAAAGATGACCGACCTGCGCCCGGATGTCTCGTCTTACAGCCGTGGTGCATACCTTCTCTGGGTCACCGGCAAACGCCAGGACTCGTTTTGGCTGATGGAGAAAGCGATCCGGGCCGGCGCGCCCTATGC
>JBDUAE010000267.1:0-3432 GCA_040004805.1 Chthoniobacterales bacterium
CGGCGAATTTTCTCGCTCCAAAATGGCGAGGCGCGCCTCCAGTTTCCCCAGACGTTCGGAATCGGTCTCGCGCAGTCGGTCTTCGACTGCACGCCGCTGGCTTAGGATTCGAGCATCGAGGAAAAGCTGTGCGCGCAGAATCTCTTCGTTCAACATTGAGGCTGGCGACGATGCCCGGTTGGCGTCGAACGCGTTTATTGCGGATCCAAACAGGCCGACGTTTAGAAGAACGATGCGAGCGTTCACGCCGGGTATTCGCTTGTTTTCGTTAGGCAAATTTCCATGCGTTTCCTAATTCTAACGTTTCTGATTCTAGTTTCAGCGCTCTCCGCGATCGCGGACGAAGATGCGGATTTGCGGCATTTGCTTACGCTGCTTTCCGAAGCGCACATTGGCGACGACTACAATGCGATCAAGGTGCTTGTCCCCGAGATCGAGGCACTTCATTCAGACGCTGACGACGATAACACCGAAGCGCTCTTCAAAACGAGGTTTGGAAAGATAGATTTGCGTGGCGAATTCAATTTCTCGAAAGGGCACTTGGTTTCTCACGGTTTTGAGTCCGGCGAGCTCACCCACAGCGACGCCCATGCGTTTCTCTTGCACTGCGTTACGATTCTTGAGGAGCTCTACGGACCCAGCGAGCGCCATATCCAGCTTCCCAGCGAAATCGATGGGCCGAACGATTCCATTGGAATCAGTTTCAACTGGCACCAAGACAAAACTTTCTTCGGCCTCGACTTTCACTACAGAAGCAAATTCGCAACCGTTAGCTGGGGAGCCCAAGCGGAATGAGCAGTCCGCGAATGTCGCCTAACCGGTCCAATGAAGGAGCTCGCCGGGCGCAAAAACTTAATCGCGGGGAGGGAACGCCGGGGCGACGCCGCCGCAGCGACTTCTCCGAGAAGAGTGCGAACTCCACACGAGCAAGGGTCCCCCCGCACCCGATTCTAAAGTATGATCACCAATCGCTGGTCCGGCCGTCGCTCTCTTCTCTTTCTGTCCGCCGAGCACGGTGGCAGCACCGTTACTGGAGGCGGACATCCTTCCGCCGAGGGTGCGCCCGCGTCGGAAGCGATCGATGACGCCTTCGCTCAGGATGCGCGCGGTCATGGAAATACGCCCGGGGTCGGCGTTCCGGGGAGCAAATCCAATCCGGTTCTGACGCATGACGGGATCACTGCGCGCGCGCATAGGATTTGGGAAGAAGAAGGCCATCCGGATGGGAAGGCAGATGAACATTGGCACCGTGCCGAGCGGGAACTTCACGAAAATTCCGACTCAGAACGCAAAACAGGCTAAGCTCGACGGTATGATGCTGGTAAAGAAAAAGACGGTCAGCGCTAAGACGCGTAAAGCGATCACTGACTTCGCTAATTACGCACGGAGCTAAATCCCGGCGCCGCCAAGAGAAGATGAAAGCGTTACGTTTAGCCACCATAGCGGCAGCCGCGATTTTAAGCCTCGCCGGGACGAGCTGTCAGAAGGAGTCGGTGGCGCGGACGCCAGCCGAGCAACAGAACGACCAAAAGCTCGCCGAAGCGGTCAAAGCCGCTTTCGGGAGCTCGCCCAGTTTCAAGTTTCCTGATGTGCAGGTGGTAGCGTTCAAGGGCACTGTGCAATTGAGCGGCTTTGTCGTCTCCGACGATCAAAAGACCGCTGCAGAAGGGCTGGCCAAGAGCGTCTCGGGAGCGCAGACAGTAGAAAATAAGATTTCGCTGAAACGTTGAGCCGACGATGCATTGCGCGGGCGCGGCGTTTAACGGCGGATCGTCCTCTAACGAATGCTGACGTGGACGCCAGGTAGCACTTTCTTCCCGAGATCGAGCGCGTTCCAATTCGATAAGCGGATGCAGCCGTGACTGGTGGTACGTCCGATCGTCTCCGGCACTTCCGTGCCATGAATGCCGCTGCCTTTGTGATTCAATTCCATCCAGAGAATGCCCACGGGATCGTTGGGCCCGGCCGGCAATTGATAGAAATTCTTGCTCCGTTCGGTGCCGTGCAGGATGGCTTCGTCCCACCGAAAAGTCGGCATCCAAACAAAGCCACGCACGAACCATTGGCCGACCGGCGCGGGCAGTGATTTCGAGCCGGGCGTAATCGGATAACTTCCGACGAGTTTTCCATTTTGGTGCAACTCGAGGATCTTCTGTGCCACCGAAACCGAGATGGAGTACTGCTCGTTAGGCGATTTCTCCTTCTCGGTCTTGAGCGTGTTCGCTTTCTCAGCTTGATCCGTTTGTGTGCGCAGGTCGATGGCCTCCTGCACATCGAACGGCGCGGTCACATTCGGCACCTGGATGGAATCGCCCGGTTTGGCTTTGCTCCAATCGTAACCGGGATTGATCGACCGCAGAAAATCGCGGCGACAATGAAATTTCTCGCCCGCCAACTCAAGGAAAGTTTCGTAGGGCAGGCTTTCTTTTTTCGCCTGCGCCGCGTGCGTTTTGGGAACCACTCCGATGAACTTCTGGTCGTTTGGCGAGATTTCGTAGGCGATCAGCGCTGGTCGCGCCCGATCGAGTGGCAGGTCGAAATGACCCGGTGCCGTTTCGCCAAAGGACACGCTCTGGTTGCCCTGCGCCTGTTCGTAGCGCGTCAGCGCTTTGCGCATGAATTCGCCCCACTTTCCGTCGATCGCCCCCGGCTTGAAATTGGAACCATCGAGGAAAAGCTGCGCGCGCAGAATCTCTTCGTTCCCCGGGGAGGCTGGCGACGATGCCGGCTTCGCGCCGAATGCGTTCAGCACGAATCCGAGCAGGACGACGTTTAGAAGAATGGCGCGGAAGGTCACGCCGAGTATTCGCGCGCGGTCAGCCGCCTGGACCTGCCCCTGACGAAAGGCCACGCGGCCAGCAACGGAAACGCCCAAGTGGTCAGCGCCGCGGCCGGGTTTACCAATACGGATCCGACCACAAATCTTGCCTACTGAGACGTCGTCCGCCGGTGGTTCGTTCAAGGCACGGTGGCGATCTCCGGCGCCACTCGGAGTTGATCAGGTCCGGGAACTGCCGCCTCGGCTAAGGGTGGTAAATCCCAATCCAGGCCGGTCGCTCGTAATTCGCGCCGGAGCGCGCGCAGATCCCAGACGAAGCTGGTGGTGTTGGTCGCGGTCATGACCAGGCGCCTGTCGCCGGCGCAGAAATGAAGCGTTGGATTCTCGGGGCATTTGAGATGGCCGAGGTTGAGCCCGTCTGATGTGCGCAGGATGCTGACATCGGGATCGCTCACGCCGGCAAGAAAATCCCCGCGCGCGGCGAACTCCGGGTTGAGTGCTTCTTGTTTGAAATCCACTGCCTGTTGCCAATCCGAAGTGCGCCAAAGTCCGGAGCGCGTAATGCCGCCAGCTGCGAGCCAATGTCCGTTGCGACTGAAGGCTACGCTGCTCGCGGTCCCGGTGGGTAACTCGGCGATCTGATTGCCACTGTT
>JBDUAE010000033.1:0-11552 GCA_040004805.1 Chthoniobacterales bacterium
TCGACAAACCGCGCGCTGATCTCAGCCGTTACGCGCCGCGCATCGAGACGATCAAGATTAATCCGGAGAAAATCGGCGCCCTCATCGGGCCCGGCGGCAAGACCATCAAAGGCATCGTCGCGGAAACTGGCGCGGAGATTAATATCGAAGACGACGGCTCCGTCCACATTTACGCGACCAGCCCCGAATCGATGGCGCGGGCGAAGGAAATTATCGGCGGCATGTCGCGTGAGATCGAAGTCGGCCAGACCTATCACGGCAAAGTCGTCTCGATCAAAGAATTCGGCGCCTTCGTCGAAGTCTTCCCAGGCAAGGATGGGCTCGTGCACATTTCCGAGCTCGCGGATTTCCGCGTCAATCGCACCGAAGACGTCGCCAAGATCGGCGAGATGATCTGGGTCAAGTGCATCGGCATCGACGACAAGGGCCGGGTGAAATTAAGCCGCAAAGCCGCGCTCAAGGAACGCGCGGAATCGGAAGGCGCGGGCGGTCCCGGGGCACAATCCGCGCCGAACGATCAGCGCGGCCAGTAGCCGACACGCTAGCCGTTTAAGCCAGCAACTTCAGAAAGGGCGGGATCATTTTTGATCCCGCCTTTTTTGCGTCCTCGCTAAACGGCGAGACGTAATCTTTCGGATACCAAGGCGGCGGAAACGTTACGATATTGACGGCTTTGTTAATTCCTATCATACCCCGATGCGATAAGCCCGATCTCAACCGGGCCTTTTTACCTTTTCCTCTCGATTTATCCCGACGCGGCTGGACGCGAGCCTCGACCCTTATCATGAAATCTCATCTCTTCCCGTTAGTAAAACCTTTCGCCCGCCACCTGCCGCCTTTTCGTCATCGCGCAGCGGCGCGCGGACTTTGCTTGCTCGCAGCGTTGGCGATCATCGGCGCGACGACAGCGGCCAAGGCACAGACGTTTACTAATTCCACCTCCATCGCCGTCCCAAACCCTGGCTTCGCGCAGGGCCCGGCCTCGCCTTATCCGTCAGGGATCAACGTCTCCGGGACTGGCACGCAGCTCGTTTCCATCTCGGTCACGCTCTCGAATTTTTCCCACTTTTATCCGGCGGACGTGGACGTCCTCCTGGTTGGGCCGCAGGGTCAGAACGTGATGTTGATGTCTGATGTCGGTACTTTTTTCCCGGTGAGCGGACTTAATTTCATTTTCACCGACACCGCGAGCACGAGCATGCCGAGCGCGGCGATGCTGACCTCAGGGACGTTTGCGCCGACAAATTTTGACCCCGTCGGCGATGTGGACGGGTTCGCGGCTCCGGCACCGTTGGTGGGACCGTACGGCTCTTCCTTCAGCCCCTTCCTCGGGACAAATCCGAATGGAACTTGGAGCCTTTACATCGTGGATGATGTCGCCGGGAACGCCGGCCAGTTTGCGGGCGGATGGTCGATGACCATTACCACGAACGGTGCCCCTGCGTTACAGCTCACGAACGCGGTGTCGCGGAAGGTACACGGCGGCGCGGGCACATTCGATGTTCCACTACCGCTCACCAGCCCGGCGGGAGTAGAATGTCGCAGCGGAAGCGCCGGGCACACGCTCGTTTTCGCTTTCACAAACAACGTCGTTAGTGGCAACGCCAGCGTAACCAGTGGCACCGGCAGCATCGCCGGCAGCCCGACGTTTTCCGGCAACACCATGACGGTTAATTTGACCGGCGTGACTGATGTTCAAACGCTCACGGTGTTGTTGTCCGGCGTAACCGACAGCCTCGCGCAGGTCCTGCCCAACACCAGTGTCAGCGCGAGCTTTCTCCTCGGCGACACCACCGGGAACGGCTCCGTCAACGCTTCCGACGTCGGGCAAATCAAAGGGCAATCCGGCGTCCCGGTGAGCAACGCTAATTTCCGCACCGATATTAACGCCAACGGCGTAATCAACTCGAGCGATGTCGGACAGGGCAAAGCCGCCTCCGGTGATGCGCTGCCACCCGCCGCTCCGTTTCACCAAAAGTAAAATTTCCACCATCCTCAATCTTCTCTGCTTATGAACATCCGGAATCGTTTCCAAATTTGCCGCCACCTTTTCGGCGCGGCTTTCATTCTCTTCTTTTTGGTGGGTGCTTCGGCTTGGGCCGCCGTCGCCGGGAAATCACCCGATGGTTTGTATGAATTACAGACGCAGGCTCCGCAGGTGGCAGGCGGAAAACCGGCGCTCGTCGACGTCATGGGATTTCAATCCTTCACGGCCGAGATCGAGCGCATTCGCGGCCTCCTCTTGCGCGCAACTCCGGAAGATCCAAACCTCGCCCCCGGCGCCGCCTCAAAATCCCCGCGTCAACTCGTCGAAATCTCGCTGCCAATGCCATCGCATGGAGTTTTCGCCCGCTTCGCCGTGGAGGAAATTGCCATCATGCATCCCGCCCTGGGCGCGAAATATCCCCAAATCAAAACCTACCGCGGCCGCGGCCTCGATGATCCTCGGGCCACGCTCGCGCTCGATGTCACTCCCGCCGGTTTGCACGCCTTCATCCGCACCCCGGACGGCACGGTTTACATCGATCCCTATTACCGCGAGAACGACCGCGTCTACGCCAGCTATTACAGGGCGGATGTATTCCGCGACGCTCGGCGCAGTCGTTTCATTTGTGAGACCCCGGGCGACAATAACCTTCGGGACAGCAAACGTTCGCCTTTAATCGCCTCCGGCACGCAGCTGCGCACCTACCGGCTGGCCTGCGCCGCTAACAGCACCTTCACCGCTTTTACGGGCGACACCGTGGCCAGCGGCCTCGCTGCCGTCGTCGTGGTCATGAATCGCGTCAGCGCAGTTTACGAAGCTGAAATGGGCATCCGCATGCAGTTGATTGCGAATAACGATACCATCATTTACCCCACCACCGGCAACCCGGTAAATGGTGCCGATCCCTACAGCAACAGCACTGCGGCGTTGGGACAAAATCAAACCAATCTCGACGCGAAGATTGGGACGGCGAATTACGACATCGGCCACGTCTTCACGACTGGCAGTGGCGGTGTCGCCGGCCTTGGCGTTGTCTGTCGCACGGGGCAGAAAGCGCGCGGGACCACCGGATTGCCGACACCAATCGGCGACGCTTTTAACATCGACTACGTGGCTCACGAAATGGGACACGAATTTGGCGCGAACCATCCCTTTAACGGAACCGGCAGCAATTGCGCCGGCGGAAATCGCAGCGGCGCGCACGCTTACGAGCCGGGCAGCGGCACTACCATCATGGCCTACGCCGGCATCTGCGGCGCGAACGATAACCTTGCCCCGAATAGCGACGCTTACTTCATCTTCGATAGCCTGGAAGCGATTGTGACCTACACCACCACCGGCCTGGGTAACTGCCCCACGCCAGTCCCAACTGGTAATAACATCCCGACCGTAAGCGCGGGCTCCAATTACACCATCCCCAGCCGCACGCCATTTACACTCACGGGTTCCGGCTCCGATCCGGACGGCGACCTTCTCACCTACTGCTGGGAAGAGCGCGACCTCGGTGCCGCGCAAGCCGGCAATGTCGCCGATAACGGCACCAGCCCAATCTTCCGCTCCTTCACTCCCACCTACACTCCCAGCCGCACCTTCCCGAAGATGGCAAATCTGGTCGCAGGCATTTTTGACAATGTCGCGGCACCTCACGGCGAGACTTTGCCGATCACAAACCGCAGCCTGAAATTCCGCCTCACCGCGCGCGATAGCCGCATCAATGGCGGCGCTATTAACACCTCCGACATGACCGTGACCGTGGTCGAGAACGGCGCCGGGTTTGCCGTCACCGCACCCAGCGGCGGCAGCGCGCTCGCCGGTTCCAATATTCTCACCACCTGGAATGTCACCGGCACCGACGCCGCGCCGGTGAACACCGCCAGCGTCAAGATCTCACTCTCCACCGATGGCGGTTACACCTATCCCTACGTCCTGCTCGCGAGCACGCCGAACGACGGCACGGAAACCGTCACCCTCCCGAGCGGTGTCACTTCCTCCACCGCGCGCATCAAGGTCGAAGCGGTCGGCAACGTCTTCTTCTCCATTTCGCCCGCCAACTTCACGATCAACTAGCGGTTTCGAGGCTATCTAAGGCAGCGACGTGCCCGCCTGCGCTTTCACCGAGCCAATATCGGACGCGTTGATTGAGCCGCTGGTATTAACGTCGTTGCGGAAATTGCCCGCTCTGACCGGTTGGCCGGATTGCGCTCTCGTCTGACCAAAATCGAACGCGGTGACGGTGCCGTGCCCGGTCGTGTCTCCGAGCAGAATGCCGAGAGGGATAAATACGTCGGCGGTGCTCGAGCCGTTGTTCACCTAGAGCAGCGAAATGCCAAGAGTCTGAGCATTGGCGACAGAAGTGAGGTTAATGGGCGCTACCAGCGCTGCCGACCGAGTCTCGGCCGCCCAGGAGGCCTTTATGACTCATCACGAAGGCCCCTTCGGCAATCTGCGAAGAGGGCTGGAGGGCAACGCTCAGTCGTTGCCAGGACCGCAAGGCAGCAAGGACGGGAGCATCGCCCTCCAATCGCGACGCAAAAGGGCGCTACGGCAGCGTCGCGCCCGATTGCGATTTAACCTGACCGATATCCGATGACGTAATCGTGCCGCTCACGTTGACATCGGTGCGGAAATTGGCGGCGCTGACGGCCTGCCCGGATTGCGATTTAACTTGGCCGATATCCGAGGAGCTGACCGTTCCATTTCCATTCGTATCGCCGAGCAGGACGCCCATCGGGATAAAGACGTCGGCGGTGCTCGATCCGTTGTTTACCTGAAGCAAGGTGACGCCGAGGGTCTGCGCGTTCGCGACTCCCGTGAGATTAATGGTAACGACCGCGCCGCTCACCGAAGTGCTACCGCTCGCCAGGCCGTCCCGACTCATGACGGAAACGCTATTCGCGCTCACCGGAGACGCGAAGGTCATGACCACCTGATATGCGCCGCCGCCGCCCGCGGCACGACATTCCACTCCTGCCACTCCCGTCAGAGGCAGATTGACGTCGAAGACTCCGGCGGCACCATGAGTTTTCCGCGAGACCGCGCTCAAGGCCTGGACCGCATCGCCGCTAACCTGGGCGACATATCCCGCGTTCACCTGCACGCCACTGGCCGCGTTGGAAAGCCCGGCGAGTAATCCCAAGCTGCCGATCTGCGAATAGTTAGCACTAGAAGCGGGCTTCCCACCGGAATCGACGGTGTCGGCTAAAATGGAGTAGTTGGCGCTGGTGCGAGGACCGGCCCAAGTCGAACCGAGCGCACCAAAAATAGCGGCGGCGACGGGCAGAAGGCGGGAGACAAGACGCGGCGTTCGTTTCAAAGCATTAAACTTTCGATGTTGAGTCTGCGAGCTGGGAAGCGGCGGTCACTTGTAAGCACCTTATAAAGAACGCGAAGAGGAGGCAAGTCATGTGGTTTGATTCTAGGCCCGCGGGATCGCTACTTAATCGTGCTACTGCCCAAACGACTATCGAAGGTCACTTTCTTCGTCAGGTTATTCATCGGTGCATCAAAATAGGTAGCCGAACGAATCACAATGGTGTCGCCGTCGAGCGCGCCGTTATAGGCATCGATGACGCGCTTGTATGGTTGATTCGCGGTGCCGTTCGATGTGCCGCTGTAGTTGGTATCGACATATAAGACGCTGTTAGGAAATGAGAAGTCGAAGGTCATGGTTGAGCCGGAAGTGCTGATGTTGGTAATCCGATTCGCAGTGGGCCCGGCTGTTCCCAATTTATAACGATCCGTATTGGGGACGGTATTCATGCCAATCGCGTCGACGCCTCCACTACGATAAACATCAGTAGCATCTCCACGCTGGTTGGCGGAAGCGTGGGCAATCTTTTCCAAGTCGTACCTTCCGTCTGCCTGCAGGAGCGCGACTTTGTAATGGTTTCCATTGCTGGGCCAGCCAGCCTGCCCGGGGTAACCTTCATTGGTGTTCCCAGTCAAAGCCTCATCGACCTGCCAAATGGCGATACCACCTTGCGGCATATCAGTTTCCAACCCGGCGGGCTGACGATTTTCGATGAGCAAGAATTCGTTCGCAGTAAAGCCCCGGTTGATGCGGTAAATGGCTTTGTTCGTTTCCGCTTGAGCGACCGAGTAGGTGCCTGGGTTGGTGAGGATCGTGGGCGTGACCCAGCCGAGAATCATTTTGCACCACGCGCTGTAGTCTGGCGGATGCAATTGCGTACCATCGAATCCCCAGGAATTTGCCATCATGCACCAGGAGCCGATTCCATCGCTCGAATTATCGGTATCGTAGAGATCAGGCAGACCAAAATAGTGGCCAGTCTCGTGGCAGATGACGCCGATGTGCAGGATGCCGGTCCCACTGGAGCCCCAAAGCGCAGGCTCGGTGTGAAAGGGGTTTACTTTTACCTTCACGCCGTTGGCATTGTTATCGACGCTAACCCAGTCGGTGGGCAGATTCCATTTCTGCGACCAAATGCTGTTTGCTGGCGCGCCGCCTTGCTCTGCGCCGTAGCCGGAGTGGATGAAATCGATCGCATCGACGTAGCCATCGTTGTCCTGATCGAATTGTCCAAAGTTTACCAACGGATCGACGAGGGCGAGGGCGTCGCGCACCATCGTGCGGGCATTGGGTTCAGTCGCCTGGAGGCCATTATTCGAGCCGGCGTAGTAAGCCATCGTGTGCGGCAGAGTGACCCACGCCACGACGGTACTCTGCAAATCCACGATGCCGTAGGACATGGTTTTGTAGGCATCCTTCACGCTTCCCGTGGGGGCGAGGGTAGGGTCGCCGCCAACTCTGTTAAAGAGAGTGTCGAAGTCGCTTTGCACGCGGCCATTCGCGGCCACGGTGTGATCGCTAAAAAGGCAAAGGACGACGAGATTTTTTACGGTGCCGGTCGCGCTGATGTCGGGGTTGCCCGGCGCTGAGGTTTGCGGCCTAGCGGCCCCGCCCCGTTCCCATGGCCGATAGATCTGTTGTCCATCGTTGGTGTTCCTGAGGCGTTGATTTTTCGGTGGCACCTGGCGCACGGTTAGCCCTTGCGCTGCGGGGTCGGTTTTGCCGACAATGAAGCTGGTCGGCTCAAGTTCTCCCAGCGAATTCAATTTCCCATAAACAAAGGCGTCACCTTCCCGGAGCGCAGTGAACCCATTCATGTCTTCGTGCCAGTGATAGAACTCATCGCCGCGGAGGCGGAGCATGATCCGTGTTCCATCCGGTTGAGTAAACTCAAACGGTGTCTCGTTCGCTTGGATCGCTTCCACTCGCGCGAGACCCAGGAGTTGAAACGCGAGGAGAGTAAAGACGAGCCGCCAGCAAATGGCGCTTCCTGTTTTGGTCATCTTCATTGGATGGTAACTTATTGCGCCACTGACTATTGTAAGGTCACGAGTACCAGCACAAGGCCTTCGCCTTCGGGCAGTTCACTCATTGCTTTGCCGAGAATCGCGCCTTGCGCTTGGGCGGGATCGGTGGCGCGCATGGCGCGTCCAGGCAGGTCTGAGGTCGTTAATAAATCGCCAGGTCGAATCGGCCCGGAGGAGGCTTCCGCACGGACGTAGACTCGTCCACTTAAGGCCACATTCTGGCCCTGATCGAGCAAACCTTCCTGGTGCAGGGCGATGCCGGGATGGACGCCATTCGCGCCACTGACGATGCCGGCGACTCGTTTATCGTAGGCGTTCCGACTGCACTTCAAGCGACCCGGATTGCGGTCGTCGATGACGACTACTGATCCTTGTTCGACCTCTTCCTCTCCCACTTGAAACGGCTCAGCCAAATCCGCACCGCCGCGGATCGTGAGGTTGTTGACGGCGACCGCGCCGTTGACGTCGAGTTTAGCGGTCGGAGTGGCGGTGCCGATACCGACGCTCCCGTTGATGAAGACAAACCGCCCCGCGGTGAGTTCCATTTGGTCATCCACGTTGTTTTCTCCAATGGAGACATAACTACTGATCCCGTTGATGTCTCCGAAGCGGATCAGCTTTGGCGTTCCATTGGCGAGGTAACTGCCGACGTGCATTGTACCGTTAACGTCCAGCGGGAATTGCGGGGCCGTGGTTCCGATGCCGACGTTACCCGAATCGCTGATACTAAAATCGTAGACCGCTGGACTTGCGGTAGTGCCAGGATCGGCCGCGGTGCGCCACATGGAGAACGAGCCGTTCGTGTGGCCCATGCCGAAGCGCTGTCCCGCGCTGTTGGTTCCCCAGGCGATGGCAGAGGAATTGTCCAAATCGAGCGCACCGGTCCAGCCGTTGGACGTCCAAGTGGGTGCCCCAGGAAAATATCGGATGCTCAACTGATGTAGCGGCGTGCGGGTGCCAATGCCGACCGTGCCAATGGTATCGAGGTGGATAAGTCCCCCAGGATTGCTGCCGGAGACGGCACCGTTTGATTTCAAATCCATGCCACCCACGTTAGCCTCGATACGCGAAGGTCCGGCGGCGGCGGTATCATCGAGAGTAAGGTAAGGATGGAGCGCGGTGAGGCGAAGCGCGTCGGCCGTTCCCTTGATCTGAAGCCGGCTCACCGGTGTCGTTGTTCCAAGCCCGAGAAAGCCGGTCGGCGTCAACTGCAAGAGCGAACCCGTCTGATTATTATTAATGTAGAGTCCACCTCCCGGAGCGCCAATCGTGGTGACCGCGTTTGAAACAGAGGTATCCACGAAAGTCATGTATGGCGCTATCCCGTCCATGCGAAGGATGGAGCCATTACTGGTGCTGGCGATCGAGAGCTTGAAAGCATTAGGGTTATTGGTGCCGATGCCCACAAAACCGGCGCCGTCGTAGTAGGGGTAGCCCAGGCCATTGAGTTGCCAGATACTCGACCCGCCACCGGTGGCGGAGAGGGTGAGAGTGTTCCCGGATGGAGTAATGCTGATGTTTGAGCCAGCTGCGAGAGTCAGGATATCGGTCAGACCATTTATGCTCTTCACCACATTGTTCGTGGCGAACTTATCTGCGGTGATGCTACCAGTAGCGATCTGGTTTGCAGCTACGGCAAAGTTTGCCAGCTGCGCGCCGCCAACCGCGCCAGTGCCGATCTGGGAGGAACCCACGGCGCCGTTGGCTATCTTCGCGCTGGTAATCGCTCCGTCCGAGACGGTGCCGGCCGTCATGGCGTAGCCGACGGAAGCGAGGCGTTGATCGGGCGTGAGCAGTTGTGAGCCGGTCGTACCATCGTTAAACCAGACCCGGAGCCGCACGTCGGAGTTGTTGAAAACGGAGGCGGGGACCAGGGTCATGTTCGTGACGGTGGTATCGCCCAAGAGCACCGCGTAGAGCCCCTTCGACACAGCCAGCGAGACCGCGTTGGTCGGCTGGCTGCCATTGACGCTCGTGCCATCGTTACTCCAATAAGTGGTTGTGCCCGCCGCATTGACGAGGGCAAACCGGAATTGCCCGGTGCCGTCGAAGTTGGTCGTACCGACGACGACGCGGCCCTGGTAGTTAATGATCTGTGGCACCTGCGCGTTCGCTGGCCAAGCAATTACGGCGAGGAGCAGGCAGACGCCAAGGAAGACAAAACGGTTGATGTTGTTCATGGGGTTATCGGGATTTTTATGAAAAGAACTGACGCTCTACCCATGCAAGCGAGATTCCGGGTCGAAACTGCTCATTTATTTTTTGCCGCGCCGTTTTCACTTCGTTTCCTTACGACTCCATGTTCTAAAAGGGCATGCCAGATTCCCTGTTCTCCGCCCGGGAAATAACGGAGATGCTGGCCGAAACTGGTTACTGGCCGACCGCGCAGTTGGACGATGTGGCGCCGCTCGTCTACGAGGAACTGCGGCGGCTCGCGCATCGTTACATGAGCGGGGAGCGAAGCGATCACACCTTGCAGGCGACCGCGCTGGTGAATGAAGCCTATTTGCGCCTGGCCGAGCAGACGACTCCGCAGTGGCAGGACCGCACCCATTTCTTCGCCGCCGCTGCTCGGATGATGCGGCATATCCTGGTCGACTACGCCCGCGGTCGGCAACGGGGTAAGCGGGGCGGCGGCTCGGTGAAAATCACCTTAACCGACGAAGCCATCGTGACACAGGACCAGGCCGAGCAGCTGGTTGATTTGAATGAGGCGCTCGAGCGCTTAGCCAGCCTGGATCAGCGTGCCAGTCAGGTGGTAGAGCTGAAATATTTCGGCGGGATGAGCTACGAAGAAATTGGCTGCGTGCTCAGCCTTTCGGTCATCACGGTGCGGCGCGATTGGGAATTTGCCAAGGCCTGGTTGCACAAGGAACTGACGAGCCAGTGACGTCACCCGTCGAAACGCTGAAGGAGCTCTTTCACTCCGCACGCGAGCTGCCGGCGGACGAGCGCGCTGCATTTCTCGATCAAGCCTGTGGCGGGAACGCCGAGCTCCGGCAGGAAATTCACGCTCTCCTCCAGTCCGATCACAGCGCGACGAGTTTCATCGCAGATCCCCCGGTCGAATTGGCCGCGGAAGTGTTTGGCCGTGCGGAGCTGCCGTCCGACATCGGGCGCAAGATCGGCCAATATCAACTGCTAGAAATTGTCGGCTGCGGTGGGATGGGGACGGTCTATCTGGCCGAGCGTGCGGACCAGCAGTTCAAGATGCGGGTCGCGATCAAGCTGATCAAACGCGGGATGGACACCGACGCAGTCCTGCGCCGGTTTCAGCATGAGCGGCAAATTCTTGCTTCGCTCGAGCATCCGAATATCGCGCGCCTGCTCGACGGCGGAACGACCGATGACGGGCTGCCCTACTTCGTGATGGAATACATCAAAGGCGAGCGCATCGATCACTACGCGCAACAGCAAAGCCTCTCGATCACCGCGCGTCTCGAGTTATTCCGGCAAGTCTGCAGCGCTGTTTCCTACGCGCATCAACATCTCGTGGTTCATCGCGACTTGAAGCCATCGAATATTCTCGTCACGTCCGACGGCGTCCCAAAGCTACTCGACTTCGGGATTGCCAAAATCATCCAAGCCGATGGCGCGGAGGCGCTCGCGACCATGACCATGCTTCCGGCGATGACACCGGAATATGCCAGTCCGGAGCAAATCGAGGGCACTCCCGCGACCACCCTGAGTGATGTCTACAGCCTAGGCGCGGTGCTTTACGAACTACTCAGCGGCTGCCCGCCGTACCGCTTGGAGAATCGTTCGCCGCAGGAACTCACCAAAACGATCACCACCATCCAAATCGAAAAGCCGAGTACTGTCGTCAGCGGCGCAGAAGATGCACGCCGGCTCCGCGGCGACCTCGACAACATCGTCCTGATGGCGATGCGCAAGGAAACCGCGCGACGCTACCGTTCGGTCGAGCAATTCTCGGAAGACATCCGCCGCCATCTCGCGGGACGGCCGGTCATCGCGCGAGCGGACACGCTCTCGTATCGCACCGGAAAGTTTTGGCAACGCAATAAACTCGGCGTCTCCGCCGGGGTGCTGCTCGGGGTCACGCTCATTGGCGGAATCATCGGGACATCCTGGCAAGCTCAACGCGCGCGCGCCGCGCAGGCTCGGGCCGAACGGCGCTTCAACGACGTGCGCCGCCTCGCGCACTCTGTTCTTTTCGATTACCACGACGCGATCAAGGCACTCCCCGGCGCGACCAAAGTACGGGAAC
>JBDUAE010000268.1:0-3406 GCA_040004805.1 Chthoniobacterales bacterium
TCGCTGGTGTAGCCGGTTTCATCAGGATTGTGGAGGAGAAGAAGATCGAAGTGATCGGTGCGGCAGCGGGTGAGAGATTTCTCGGCGGCGGAGCGGAGGTAGCTGGCGTAGTCGGCTGTTTTGCGCAGGGCGGGATCGGTAAAACGGGGGAAGCCCTTCGAGCCGTCGCGGGTGCCTTCGTAAAAATCGTGGCCGATCGCGCCGACGAGGCAATAGCTGTCGCGCGGAGTGCCTTCGAAGGCGCGGCCAAGCAGGGTATCCGCTTCGCCCGCGCCGTAGACGTCCGCGGTGAGGAAAGTGCGGACGCCTTTCTCGTAAGCGAGACGGATGAGGGCGATGAATTGGTCGTCGGTGAGGGCTTCGCCGAAGTGCATGAAGCGGCCGCCATTCCACATTCCGAAAGCTGTGCGGGTGAGATCCATGCGTGTTCGTTACTTCGATTTCTTCGCTTTGGCGACGCCGCTTTTGCGCCGATCGGCGGCGACTACGGGAGCGAGACGGCGGATGTAGCCGGTGGCTTCTTCCTTCCAGGGATAATCATCCGCGCGCACAGCCGACCAAAAGAGGCGGCCGGAGTGTCGCCAGCCATCGAGGACGATGCCATCGGCGAAGGGTTGACCGCGTGCGGTGACGACGACGCTGTTGTGTTCCCGGAGCGTGCCGGCGCGGGCGTCGCCCCAATGCAGTTGCAGAGTTTGCAGATGTAATTTTTGCAGCTCGCGCAGGAGATCTTCCGTCCACTGGAAGCACAGGCCACGTTTTTTGTAGCCGATGTTTACGAGAAAATTCTGGAAGTGGGGCGAGCCGACGGTGCCGTAAGTTTGCGCCAGTTCGATGGTGACCCGGTGGGCGCACTCGGAAAGACGGGCGGCTTCCTTTGCGGAAACAGAGCGGTCTAACGACACCAGCGCGATGCGCAATCTCGCTCTGGAATCAGCCGTCGAGGAAGCCGCAGCCGTGTCGCCTTGCGGATGCAGCGCGACGGAGGAACACCCAAACGCGAGGAAGGAAAATGCCAGAAGCGCAAGCCGACCGCGCAGAAGATATTTCGTGACCATGAGTGGCAGCGGACCGGTTGAACTGCGCCCCGCTATTCCAGACAATCGTCGAGACAGGTCAGGAGGTGGGCCACGGTCTCTTCGGTTTCGTCGCCCATGTTCGAGAGGCGAAAGGTTTGGCCTTTGATCTTGCCGTAGCCGCCGTCGATCACGAGGTGATGTTTTTCGCGCAGGTCCCGGACGAGTTTAGCGACATCGATTTGTCGGCTATTTTTTACGCAGGTGAGGGTAAGGGCGCGGTAGCCTTCGGCCGCGAAAAAATCGAAACCGCGGCGTCGCACCCAATCGTGGACCAACGCATTGGTCCGGGCGTGCCGCGCGTAACGATTCGTTAGGCCTTCCGTGAAGATGTCGTCGAGTTTGGATTGGAGCGCGTGGATGTGCGCGATGCTCGGCGTGGTCGGCGTCATCTCGCTTTCCTGGTTCTTTTTGAACTCGAGGAAATCGAAATAATAGCCACGCCCCGCGATGGTGGCGGCGCGGGCGAAGGCTTTCTCGGAAACGCTGAAGAGCGAAAACCCGGGCGGGAGCGCGAGCGCTTTCTGGCTGCCGGTGAGGAGGACATCGATTTGGAGATCGTCCATTGCGATCGGAACGGCGGAGAAAGAGGAGACGGTGTCGACTACGAGGAGCACCTCCGGATACTTCGCGAGAGTGCAGCAAATTTCCGGCAGCGGATTCATCACGCCGGTGGAAGTCTCGTTGTGGATGAAAGTGACGGTGTCGAATTTTCCGCTGGCGAGTTTGGCGTCGAGAGCCGCGGGATTGATCGGCTGGCCCCAATCCACCTGGAGCGCCTCCGCTTCGAGCCCGCAGCGCCGGGCCACGTCGAGCCATTTATCGGAGAAGGCGCCGCACATGCAGCAGAGGACGCGTTCGCGCACGAGATTGCGGAGGGCGGCTTCCATCACGCCCCACGCTGACGAAGTGGAGAGGAAAACGGGCTGGCTGGTTCCGAAGAGTTCCTGCAGGCGCGGGTGGATGGCGCGATAGAGTTCGCGGAAAGCTTCGCTGCGGTGGCCGATCATGGGCCGGGAAAAGGCGGCCCAGGTTTTCGGCGAAACCTCAACCGGACCGGGAATGAAAAGCTTGTCGTGGGACATCGGGGGAGAACGTCCGACGTCCCGCGTCGAACGTCCAACACCGAACGCGAATCACCGGCTGGAGAAAATCCCGCCCGAGGGAATCTGGCCCACGGGCTGCCGGCGGCGGCAGGCGGGCCTTGCGCGGGAAAGTTTCGCGTGGCATAAAACGGGTCCCTCGGCCGTTCCGGCGGAGAACGTCATTCCCATATGCAGACCGCTTCCACTTCTTCGCCCGATCCGATTCTCGATACGCAGGTTTTTCTGGGTCGTTATAAAATTCCGATCCTGATCGCTCTGGCGGTGGCACTCGTCGCCGCAGCCGTTTACGGCGGATATCGCGTTTACGCGGCCAACCGGGAAGCGAAGGCTTCTGCTTTGCTCGCGGGGGCCAAGACCATTCCGGATTACCAAAAGGTGATCGCGGATTATCCCGACGCCGGCGCTGCCGTTTCCGCCTATTTGCTTTTGGCAAAAGAGCAGCGCGAGAAACAACAATTCGCGGAGGCCAACGCCACGCTCGAGAAATTCGTTAAGGCACAGCCGAAAGACGGCCTCGTTCCCACGGCGAAAATGGCGATGGCGGCGAATCTGGATTCGATGGGCAAAGGCGACGCCGCCCTCGAAATGTATCGGCAGATCGCATCGAATTATGCCCAGGATTATACCGCTCCGCTGGCCTTGCTGGCGCAGGCGCAGATCCTGAAAGCCAACGGTAAAACCGAGGAAGCACGGCAGGCCTGCGAAACGGTGATGACGCAGTACCGCCAGAGTTACGCCGCGATGGAAGCGACCCAGATGTTGATGTCGCTCAAGCCGGCGCCGACGGCTACCGCCACCGAAGCTCCGGCCACCGCTCCGGTGTCGGCTGTTCCCTTGGCTCCGGCACCTGCTGTTTCTGTCGCTCCCAAGGCGAGCGCGCCAAAGGCCAGCGTCTCGGTAGCGCCAGTCGCCAGCCCGGCCGTTTCCGCCTCGGTGCCGGCGACTTCGCCAACTCCGGCGAAGTAAAACGCGGGTCGGTGTCGGCAAAACAGGCCGGCGGTGGCTTGGGCCGTGCTTCCCTCAACGCGCGAATCTACGCGCTCTCTTTTTCGTCCTCGTCATTGCTGGCGGGCAATCCCTCACCGAACTCAGTGAGCGCTTTCGCGTAATGTCATCCTGAGGCTGGCGCAGCGCGCCGAAGGATCTCTCCGTCGCTCCGCGGTTACGCTTCGACCCGAAAACGTGCGTCGATAGCTAATGCGAGATCCTTCGCCGTCTGCGCGG
>JBDUAE010000269.1:0-3401 GCA_040004805.1 Chthoniobacterales bacterium
AAGGTCTGGCGGATGTTCCATTCTTCACCAACGAGACGATTTTCGACGAACTGAAAGAACGCCCAAAGAGTCTGCTCGTGCTCGGTGGCGGTCCGATTGGCTGCGAACTCGGGCAGGCACTGGCACGTCTCGGGGTCAGGATCACGATCGTGCAAGCCGGCAAACAATTGCTCCCGCCGGAAGACGTGGATGTGGCGGATTTCATGCAAAAACGGTTCGCGAACGAAGGAATCGAAGTGCGCTTACAGGCGAAGGTAATCGGCGCGCGATTGCGCGGTCGCAATGTGGTGCTGGAATTAGCCGACGGCGACTCGATCAGCGCGGACGCGTTGCTCATCGCCGCGGGACGAACTCCAAACCTAAGCGCGCTTGATTTGGGAAAAGCCGGCGTCGCACACGACAAACACGGCGTGACGACGAACGATTATCTGCAGACTTCGCAGCCTCACATTTATGCGGCGGGCGATATCACGAACCGGCTCAAGTTCACGCACACCGCCGATGCGACCGCGCGCGTTGTGGTGCGAAATATTCTTATGCCGTTGCAATTTCTCCGGCAGAAAATGGATTTCCGAGTCGTGCCCTGGTGCACTTATACCGATCCGGAAGTGGCGCACGTCGGGCTGGGCGAGAAGGCGGCGAAATCGCAAAACGTCGACTACGATCTCTTCACCGTCCCAGTCGAGGAACTCGATCGCGCGGTCTTGGAAAGCGAAGAGGCAGGGTTTGTTAAGGTGCTGACTAAAAAGGGCAGCGACGAGATTCTCGGAGTCACGCTCGTGAGCGCGCATGCCGGAGATTTGCTACACGAATTCGTACTCGCGATGAAGCAGGGAATCGGTTTAGGCGCAATCGCGGCCACGATTCACGCGTATCCGACTTTTGCCGAACTCGCGCGCAAGGCGGGCGACAAATACAGCAAGACGCGACTGACCCCGACAACGAAAAAGTTGTTTCACTGGCTTTACGAAAGAGCACGACAATGAAGACAGAGAAGGAAAAATCCGGGGGGACAATTTGGAAATTAGTCGCGCTCGGCGTGGTGGTGATCGCGCTCTTCGGCGCTGCCAAATTTCTCCCGGTCGAGCAGTGGTTGAAGAGCTTCAACAGTTGGGTCGGCCAGATGGGCGTGGCCGGCATTTTCATTTTCATCGGCGTCTACGGAATCGCGAGCGTTCTCCTCTTGCCCGGCGCTATTCTCACCATCGGAGCCGGATTCGCCTTCGGTTTATGGAAGGGTTTTCTGGCCGTCTCGGCTGGTGCCACCCTCGGCGCCGCGCTGGCTTTTCTGGTGGCGCGCTTTCTCGCTCGCGACAGTGTCGAGGCGCTGGCGAAACGGAATAAGAAATTCCAGAACATCGACGAAGCCATTGGCCACCAAGGCGCGAAGCTGGTGTTTCTCCTGCGCCTGAGCCCGGTCATTCCGTTTAACCTGAGCAATTATTTCTATGGCCTAACCGGTGTCGGTTTCTGGCCCTATTTGCTCGCGAGTTGGCTCGGCATGATGCCGGGTACATTCCTCTACGTCTATCTCGGCACCGCCGGAAAAGCCGCGGTCTCCGCCGCTTCCGGAGGCGGAGGAGGACATGGCTGGCAATACTGGACGCTGCTGGGAGTCGGGCTTGCCGCCACCATCGCGGTCACGATTTGGGTGACTGCGATCGCGCGCGCCGCGGTCAGCAAAAAGACCTGATCGGTGTCGGCTATTTTTTCGGTCGGCAAAACCAGCCTAACGACGACCAGTCGTCGAACCAGTTCTTGATCTTGACCGGCCAATTCACCTTCTGGCGCGTGCTTTTCGACAAGGCATCGACGCACGCTTCCTCGACCGTCGCGCCGGCCCGCAGTGCCTCGAGGATGCGAAAGGCTTCGGGTTCGAGTCGCTTGTAATAGAGGGTGTTGTCGTAACGGTGAACCGCGAGCCAGACGCGTTCGCGTTTAGGCAGGCTCGCTTTCCGTCGCCGCGTTTTCGCGTGCGGCATGGCGTCGAAAGTGTTGCTCGCTTCATCCCGCAGGACATCGGCCTCACGCTTCTTCACCGCGAGCCAAAATTTATCGACCGCGTAGTCGCAATCGAGCAGGGAAAGATAGGGCTGGAGACCGAGGCGCAATTTAGCCGGCGGCGTGTCGAGCACATCGTCCGGCGTGAGTTTGGGCAAGGCCGCATCATCGAACGCCACCACCTGCGCCCACTCGAAACGCGTCATCGCCAGCGCCACTTCGGAGTGCGGGTCAGTCCACTGCGGTTCTTCGCGCAAAAACTGTTCGAGGCGCTGGCCCAGATTGCGGAGCGTGAAGGAAGCGGACGGATATTTCGCCAAATACGCGGTCGCCAATTCCATGAAGCGCGTCTGCCCCACGATGGCGCGCAACCCGGGGTAGTCATCGAAGAGACAGTCGAGGACGCGGAACCAGTAGACGCGGTTGTAAATTTCGAGCCGTTCGAAGGAAGAAAGCCGGTCGTTAGGCGTGATCAAGCGCTGCGCCACCTCCGCCGTCGCGCTGCCGTCGGTCCACTGCGGCTGCATCCGATCGTCCGCCGTGAGCGGTCGAAAAACAGCCGACGCCATCAGCCGCTGCAACTCTTTCAGTTGCGAGCGCGATCGCACCGTGAGCGGCTTAAGACGCGGCGGTTTCGAATTGCTGCGAGACGAACTGGTTGGCTTTGAGCGCTTCATGATGGACCTCATCGAACGTGGGAATGCGGTCGTCCCATTCGAGCAGAGTGGCGGTTTTGCCGACGAGCTTGGTGGCATGCGCATACATTTTCCACACCGGATCGAGCACCGGATGGTCGTGGGTATCGAGAATGTATTTTTCGAACTTGGAGTGACCCGCGATGTGGATTTGCCCGACGCGGTGATGCGGGACGTTGTTCAGGTATTCGTAGGGATCGAAATTATGATTCTTCGCCGAGACGTAGATGTTGTTTACGTCGAGCAGGATTCCGCAATCGGCGAGTTCCGTGACTTCGGAGAGAAACTCCCATTCCGTCATCTCCGAGGCGTGGAATTCTGCGTAACTGCTCACGTTTTCGACGCAAATCGGCACTTCCAAAAAATCCCGCGCTTCCTTGATGTTATCCGCAGTCGCGCGGGCGGCGGCAAAAGTGTAGGGCATCGGCAGCAGATCGTGCGTGTAGCGCCCATCCACGCTGCCCCAGCAAAGATGATCGGAAAGCCACGGTGTCTTCGTGCGTTTCACTAACCGCTTCAGTTTTCTTAAATGCTCGCGGTTTAACCGATCGGCCGAGCCGAAATACATCGCCACGCCATGCTGCACCACGCGGTATTGCTCCAGGATTTGGTCCAGTACTTCGAGCGGCCGCCCGCCATCGACCATGAAGTTTTCCGAGATGATCTCGAACCAATCGACCACGGGCTTCTCCGCCAGGATGTGGC
>JBDUAE010000270.1:0-3377 GCA_040004805.1 Chthoniobacterales bacterium
TTTCGTCTCGCAGCTTTGCTTTGTTTTCTCGCCGTCGCGCTGGGTGCATTCGGCGCGCACAGTTTAAAATCGATTCTCGAAGGGAACGGCACGCTGGAGGTGTGGAAGACGGCGGTGCTCTATCATCTCGCGCACGGAATTGCGCTGGTCGCGCTGGCCCTGCACGGCGCGTCGAATCGCGGTGCGTTTTACCTGCTCGTGGCCGGGATCGCGATTTTCAGCGGCAGCCTCTATCTGCTCGCGCTCACGAACGTGCGCTGGCTGGGCGCGATCACGCCGCTGGGTGGGCTTTGTTTTCTCGCGGGCTGGGCATGGCTCATCGTGGCGCCGCCTCGTTAGCCGGCGTCGCCGCGGGAGATAGCTTGTCCGCAGCGGGCAGGGACTGCTAGCTTCGCCCGTTCACATGTTGGAAACCTTTCTCGAGACGCAGAAGCCTTTGGCGACCGGGTTCGCTTTCGTGGCGACCTATCTGGTGGCTCTGGCGATCGGCCGTTTTTTGAAACGGCAGGCGGGCGTGCGGCTCGGGATTTTTTATCAACTCTTCAGCCTGGCCCTGGCGTTTTACGTTGCGATTTTCGTGTGGGGATTGCACTCGACCTGGCAGGGGCATGTGGGCGCGGCGCTGGTATTATTGAGCACGTGGGTTTTCGTCGCGCTGCTCGATCGCTATCTCTGGGAATATTATTTCCAGACCCGGCAGCAGGTGCCGATTCCGAAGTTGCTGCGCGATTCCGTGGCCATGCTCGCTTTTCTGGTCGCGCTCTTGCTCGTGCTCAGCATTGGATATCACGCGCAGTCGCAACTGCGCGGCGTGCTCGCCGGATCAGGCGTGGCCGCGATCATTATCGGCTTCGCGGCGCAGAATTTGATCAGCAGCATCGTCGCGGGCATCTCGCTGCAAATTCAGCGGCCCTACAAGGTGGGGGATTGGCTGAAATTTGGCGAGATCTACGGCGAGGTCATGGAAATCCGCTGGGGCGCTACCCGGCTGCGGACGAACGACGCCATCTCGCTCCACATTCCGAACAACGAGATCGTGAAGCAGACGATCACGAATCTGAATTACCCGAGCGCGGTCCACGCCATGCGCATCCAGCTGGGAGTCGATTACACCCTGCCACCGAACCGCGTGAAAGACGCTCTGCTTCGGGCGACCAGCCAGGCGAATCACGTCATGTCTCAGCCTCCGCCCAGGGTCTTCCTGAAGGACTTCGGCGACTCCGCCATCATCTACGAAATCAAATTCAACATGATGAACCACGCTCTCTACAACGAAACGTGCGACGCCATCCGAACGAATATCTGGTACGAGTTCCGGCGCCGGAAAATCAACATCCCGTTCCCGATCCGCACCCTGCAGTTACAGCGCAAGCCGGCGTCGCCAGTGCAGGGTCTGCGCGAGAAGGCGCTGGAGATGTTGCGCTCTGAACCGCTCTTCGCCTGCCTTGCTGACGAGCAAATTGACGGCCTGGTTGAGAACGCGGACGTCAATCACTTCGGGCGAGGGGAAGCGTTGATCGAGGAAGGCACCGAGGGCGAATCGATGTTCGTCATGCTCAGCGGCATGGCGGAGGTCTCTGTTTCGAAGAATGACTCGATTGTGCGGGTGGGCGTGTTGCGGCGGGGGGATTGCTTTGGCGAGATGTCGCTCCTGACCGGCGAAAAACGCACTGCCACGATCCGGGCGTCGGAGGACTGTGAGGTGATTGAGATTAGCAAACCGGTCATGGGCGATCTCCTGCGCGGTTCGCCGCAGTGTCTCGACCAACTCAGCGCCCTGCTCGCGCAGCGAAAAATGGCAACGGAAGGCATTCTCAAGGAAGTCGGGGAGCCCGATGTTCTTTCGAAGAAGGAAGCCGAGTATACGGCTTCGTTTGTGAGCCGGCTTCGGTCGTTTTTCGAGCTCTAGGTTCCTCTTCTGGAGGCATTTTCTTCAACGCCCGACGAGGCAAGGCAGTAAGCCGGAGGACTGGGGGAGATAGCCATTGCCAGCGAGGGAAAACTCCTTAAAGTCCTCCACTTCCAAACCGACCTAACTATGACCCTTTTTGCTCTCTCGATCCTGGACTTCGGTGTCACCCTTTCCATGCTCTGCGCCGCGGCTGGACTGGTCTTCGCTTTCGTCCTCATCAAAGCCGTCATTAGCCGCTCGCCCGGTAACGAACGGATGCGTGAAATCGCCGCCGCGGTGGAAGAAGGCGCGAAGGCTTATTTGCGGCGTCAGGTCATCACGATCAGTTCCATCGCTGCGGTGATTTTTGTGCTCTTGCTCGTCTTTATGAAAGGCGCGCCCGTGGCGACTGCGGTCGGTTTTCTAATCGGCGCCTTCTGTTCGCTGGCTGCCGGTTATATTGGGATGCGCATTGCTGTTCTGGCTAACGTCCGTACTACCCAGGCCGCGAGCACGTCGCGCACGATGGCAATGCGAGTGGCGTTTAACGGCGGCGCGGTGACCGGTCTGCTCGTGGTCGGCCTTGCGCTTCTCGCTGTTGGAATTTTCTACACCATCGCTGGGAAGATGGTCGGGCATGACTTGGCGGTGCGAAGCCTCATCGGCCTCGCGCTCGGAGCTAGCTTGATCAGTGTGTTCGCGCGACTCGGCGGCGGCATTTACACCAAGGCAGCCGACGTCGGCGCGGATCTTGTCGGCAAAATCGAGAACACTCTGGAAGAAGACGATCCTCGGAATCCTGCGACGATTGCTGATAACGTGGGCGATAACGTGGGCGATTGCGCCGGGATGGCGGCCGACGTTTTCGAGACCTACGCGGTCAGTTTGATTGGCGCGATTTTGATCGGCGCTCTCACGATCGCGAACGACCCGGCAGCGATCGTTTATCCCTTCGTCCTCGGCGGCATTTCCGTGGTCGGCGCGGTTCTCGGAATCATTTTCGTTAACATCACGAAGCTCAAACCCGGCGCCGCGCTCATGGGCGCAGTCGGCGTCAGCGCGCTGGTGTCGGCTATTTTATTCTGGCCCGCGACGCATCTCATGTTCCCGAACGGCGTTAGCGTCGCCGGCATCGCGCGCACCACCAATTCTCTCTATTGCGCCGCGCTCGTTGGTTTGTTTCTCACTGGTATCGTGGTTTTGATTACGAACTACTACACCTCCACCGCGTATCGCCCGGTGCGGAAAATCGCGAAGGCGTCCGAAACCGGCCACGCCACCAACATCATCGCCGGACTTGCCATCGGTCAGCACGCCACCGCGTTGCCGGTCGCGTTTATCGGTCTCTCAATTCTTCTCAGTTATCATTTCGCAGGTCTCTATGGCATTGCCATCGCCGTCATGAGCATGCTCTCGATGGCTGGCATCATTATCTCGCTCGATGCTTTCGGACCGATCACGGATAACGCCGGTGGCATCGCGGTCA
>JBDUAE010000271.1:0-3371 GCA_040004805.1 Chthoniobacterales bacterium
GGCACCAACGGGAAAATGCGATCGACTCGTTTCGATGGAACAAGCGACATCACGACCAATCCTCCAATGATCCAGCAGAAGAGCCAGGCCATCTCCGGTGGAAGGCCACGCCAGCGCTGGGGCAGCGTCGCACGATTTGTCCGCCAACTAATCAGGGCGAGCGCAAGCAATAGGAAACTCCACGGCGCGAACTTGTGCAGCAGATGCGGGAGATAAAAATAAATCGGCTGCGAGCGGTGCACGGTCTCGCTAAACCGGCCGGCGAATTCCCTCAGCACCACTTGTTCGTAGAAGCCCGGCACCCACGCGATACCTCCCGCCACCCACAAACCGAAGACCGCGAGCGCGAACAACCACGGCCACCACCCGAACCACGCCCGCGCGGCGCGATTACCTTTCAACGTCTCGAATAACAGCATCCCCGGCAGCAGAAATGCGCACACGATCGGCCCCTTGATCAACATCGCGGCCGTCAAAAGTAGAGAGAGCATCACCCGGTCGCGCTGTTGCCAGACTGCGCTTGCACTGCGCAGCTTGCGCCAGACCCACCATCCAATCAGGAAGATCACCAGGGTCAGCGGCATGTCGGTCCGCACCAGCGTCGCCAGCCGCGGGGAAAGCATGTTCAACCCGAAAGCGCAGAGCGCGACGACTCCGCCCGCCATTCCGTAGGCCGCGGTCGCGCTTCGCGCCAAAATCGCCAGGAGCACGAGCGCAGCGGCAAACGAGGGCAGGCGCCACCCCAGCTCCCACGACCGCGTCACCTCGAAGATGCCCGCCGAGAGCCAGCCCACCAGCGGCGGCTTCGTCGCAATCCTCTCGTTAGGCGTATACTGGTAGAGCCAATGCCCTTCTGCCACCATCTCGAAGGAGGTGTAGGCCTGCTTGGCCTGCTCGTAATCGTCGAGATTGAAGGGAACATTCCGTACCGCAAAGAGCACCACGATCAACCCCGCCAGAGTCCAGAGCGTCCCCCGGCGTTCGAAAAAACCCGAGCCCTCCCGCGAAACGCCGCTCATCTCATTCGTCCCGCCAGAGCACGGCGCGGACAGGCGATCCATCGCCGCCAGCGATCTTTAAGGGCAGCGCCGCCAATTGATATCGGCCCGCTGCCACCGCACTCAGGTCTAACGACTCGAGAATGCTGATCCCGGCCGCGCCTAACGCGTGATGATTCCGCAAGTCCTTCGATGTGATCGCGTCGACCGATGGCACATCGAAGCCCAAAAGTTTCACGCCCCGCGCTTGCAACCACGCGGAAACATCCGCCGCAATCGTCGGGATCTGCGCGGGAAATACCGTAGAATCCGACCAGACATTAGTCTTCAAGAGCAGCCGCGGCGCTTCCCGCAGCGTCTCGCCGATCGAGGCCAGATCGTCGATCGTCATCTGAGGCAATTCGCCGCCCAAAAATTTAGCCGACAAATCAATCACCAACGCTGGGCCGAGATAATGCGCGAGGTCCGCCTGCTCCATCGTCCAGCCCGCATCTTCAAAATGATAGCGCGCGTCGGCATGGGAACCGTTGTGCAAGCTCATGCTGATCATGCCGAGATTTACACTCGATCCTTCCGCGATGCGGCCATTTACCTGAAGTCGAAATGCAACGTCTCCCGGCCAGGCCGCGAGATCGTCGGTCAGAGTGCGCGAAATATCGATAATCTTCATGAGCTAAAACGACGGCCAGGAATTCCCGGGAGATCAACTACTCTTCGATCAGATTGGTTAATTTCATCTGCACCGCGTCCACCAGGCCCTGATCCGTCAACTTCAGCGCGGGAATCGGTGACAAACTCAAAAACGAAAGCGACATAAACGGCGCGGGCAAACTGCTCCCCAACGCCGTCGCCGCGGCATTCAACGCCCGAATTTTTTCGACCACATCGCCTAACGGCTGATCCGACACCAGACCCGCGATGGGCAGAGGCAGCGCGGCTAATTCCCGACCATTCTCCACCGCCACCTGCCCGCCGCCCATTTTTTGCAGGGCCGTGACCGCCGCCAGAATTTCGCCGTCTGAGGTGCCGACGACCACAATGTTGTGCGCATCGTGCGCGACCGTGGAACCGAGCGCGCCCCGCTTCAGTTCGAAGCCGCGCACAAAACCGACGCCGACGTTGCCCGTTGCGTTGTGACGCTCCACCACGACGAGCTTCAGAGCGTCCCGCGCGATATCCGACACGATGCACCCCGCCTCAATCTTCGGCGGAAGACTGATCGCATTGGTCACGATTTGTTCCGGCACGATTTCGATAACTTTGATCGCCTTCGCGCCGTCCGCTTTCACTGCAATGTCTTCGGCCCCACGAAACCGCACGTTCATGGTATTCCGCGGCTGCTTCACTGCTGCGACTTCCGGTCCGCGATAAACTCCGTCCTCCGCCACCAACCGGCCCTTTTTGTAAACGCGGCGGACGTTAAATTTTTGCAGGTCGTCCAGCACAATGAAGTCCGCCCAGAAGCGCGGCGCGATCGCCCCATGATTCCGCAGGCGGTAGTGTCGCGCCGTATTGATCGTCCCCATTTGAATGGCGGTGATCGGAGCCACGCCTAACGAAATCGCTTTGCGAATCGAATGGTCGATGTGCCCTTCTTCGAGCAAATCCCCTGGCAGCTTGTCGTCTGTGGCAAAAGAACAATTCGCGGAATTCTGCGGCGTCACCAGCGCGATGATATGCTCGAGGTTTCGTTCCGTGCTCCCTTCCCTAACGAGCAGATGCATTCCGAGACGCAGCTTCTCCCGCGCCTCTTCCAGTTCCGTGCTTTCGTGATCTGACCGGATCCCCGCCAGCGCGTAAGCGTTCAAGTTTCGCCCGCGCAACCCTGGAGCGTGGCCATCAATCAGCTTTCCTTTGCCCGCGCGGATCTTCGCCAGCTCGCTTTCGAAGCCAAGAAAAACACCGGGGTAATTCATCAACTCCGCCACGCCCGCGATGCGTTCGTCGTTAATCATCTCCGACAGATCGGCTGCGTGGAGACGCGCGCCGCTCGTCTCCAAATGCGTCGCTGGAATACACGACGGCAGCATGATGAAAAAATCGATTGGCAATCCCTTGCTCGCCTCAAGCACATATCGAATTCCTTCCCTCCCGAGGACGTTGGTAAATTCATGCGGATCAATCACCATTGCGCCGGTCCCATGCGGAACGACCGCACGGGCGAATTCCGGCACCGTCACCATCGTGCTCTCGACATGAAAATGGCCATCGATCAGGCTCGGCGCGAAAAAGGCGCCTTCGAGGTCAATCACTTCCCGCGCGTCGTAGTCACCGATTCCGACCACCCTGCCGTCGTCCACCGCCACGTTCGCCGGGTAAATTTCGCCACTGAAGACATTGACCAGGCGCGCGTTTTTGAAGAGCAACTCAGCC
>JBDUAE010000272.1:0-3358 GCA_040004805.1 Chthoniobacterales bacterium
CCGTCGGTAAATTCGACCATCGAATGCACGATGCTCTGCGGATGGACGACCACGTCCACGCGCGCCATTTCGACATTGAAGAGCCAGCGCGCTTCGATCATCTCCAGCCCCTTATTGAAGAGCGTGGCGGAATCGATCGTGATCTTCGGCCCCATATTCCACGTCGGATGTTTCAGCGCCTGCGCTTTGGTGATGGCGGAAAATTCCGAAGCAGGAGTCTCGCGAAACGGTCCCCCGGATGCGGTCAAAATCAGGCGACGGACATCACTGGCTTGTCTTCCATCCAGACATTGAAAGATGGCGTTATGCTCGCTATCCACCGGCAGCACCCGCACGCCTTTCGCGGCCGCGGCGCGCATCACGATTTCGCCGGCCATGACCAGGATTTCCTTGCTCGCTATTGCGAGATCCTTGCCAGCCTCGATCGCAGCCAGCGCGGGACGCAATCCTCCTGTTCCCACCACCGCCACGAGCACCATGTCGGCAGTCGCTAGTGTGGCAATTTCGGAGAGCCCGGCTGCGCCAACCAGAACTGTCGGCGTGTAGTCTAATTTCGCCCGCAGTTCGTCGAGCTTCGATTCATCGACGATGCAAACGGCTTCCGGACGCAGTTCGTTTGCCTGGTCGGCTAATTTCGACGCGCTGCTGTTCGCCGCCAAGCCGACGATTTCCATCCGCTCCGGGATGTCGCGCGCCACTTTCAGCGCGCTATCCCCGATCGATCCCGTCGCACCGAGGACAACGATACGTTTGCGCTTCATGAGTAGCGCTCGTTAGGCGACACGGATCACCAGTCGTAGATAAAAAAACAGGAGCGGCGCGGTGAAAAGCAGGCTGTCGATCAGATCGAGCGCTCCCCCAATTCCGGGAAGCATGTTGCCCGAATCCTTTACCCCGGTGCTGCGTTTCACGATCGATTCCGCGAGGTCGCCGATCACGGCCGCGAACCCTAGGAGCAGGCCCAGCACGGTGGCGTGCGTCCAATTCAAAACTGATAACTGATTCGGCATGAGCCAGAAGAATCCCCAGCTGGCGAGGAGTGAGAAGAAGAGCGCACCCGCGAATCCTTCCCAGGTTTTCTTCGGGCTGATGTGCGGGATCATCTGATGTTTTCCAATCACACTGCCAGTGAGGTAAGCGCCCATGTCGCTAAATTTCGTGATCGCAATCAGGTAAAGAACGTAGAACTGACCCGTCACCGCGCCGGTCGACGAACGCGGCACGACGTAAACGATTTTCGTGATGAAGTTGTACATCCAAAGCACGTAAAGCAGGCCGAAGAGGGTGTAAGCCATCGTCCGCAAAGGCGCATCGTCGCGCAGACGGTCGAACATTTGCCGAGTAAACACCGTCAGCAGAAAAAGCAGCAACACCGCCATCTCGAAGTCGTAAGAGCGCGCCGGTCCGAATTTTGAAAAATAATAAAAGCTCCCGCAGAGCATGAGGAAGCCGCAGATCATTCCTGTGATCTTGAAGTTCGGCAGCCCCTTGTAATCGAGCATCCCGTAGAACTCCCAGAGCGAGAGCAGCCCGAGCGATCCGATGAGCGCGAAAAAGGCCAGCTCGTAACCGGAGAAGATGATGCCGAGCGCGATCGACCAAAGCGCGATCGTGCTCGAGAAACGGAGGACGAAGGTTAGCTTCGCCGTCGCCGGCTTCGGGGTGGTGCGATCGACCGGTGTGCCCATGGGCGCTCACCATCCGAAGACGAGCGGAAATTGTCCATAGATTAAGCAGATTTTCACGCGCCGCGAGAATCTGGTTTTCGGCGATCAACTAGCGCCGGGCGGCTCGGAGAAGCTCCGCGGCCGCCAGGCGCGCCGTCTTCGCCGGAGATGTCTTTCCGGTCGCGTGCGCCGCCACGAGTGCGCCATCGATCAGGAGGCGAAGATGATCAGCCAGGGCCGCGGGATCCTTCGCTCCAGCCTCGCGCGCCAGCCGGACGAGAAATTTCCTGACCGCGCTCTTATGTGTCCAGGCCGCGCGATGCACCGGATGTTCTGTATCCGGATACTCGCTGATCGCGCGCACGAAAGCGCATCCTCGGAAATCGCGGCTGCCAAATAACTTTCCCAGCCAATCAAAAACCGCGAGCAAACGGCGCTCCGGCGATTTCCCCGCTTCCTCTACGGCGACGGCCAGGCCGGCCAAAATTTCCTCGCTGCGTTTTTTTACCACCGCCACCACCAGTTCATCTTTGGAGGCGAAGTGATGGTAGAGCGTCATTTTGGCGACGTCGGCCTCGGCGAGAAGAGTGTCGATCCCGACGGTGCGATAGCCGTCACGATAAAAAAGACGCCACGCAGTCTCGAGCAGCTGCGTCCGTTTCGACGAGGTCTTGGTTTTCTTGCGCGCCACATCCCGAACCTCGGTCACGACTTTTCAACTGGCAATAGACAGAGCTGTATATTTTGTTCTTGCTAATAATAGACAGCTCTGTCTACTTCAGGAAAGGGAATCCGAAAAACGGACGACCAAACACTAGAAGAAAGAAAACCAAAATATGAAAAACATGATGCAAAGCATTGCAGCCTTCCTGCTGCTGACCTCTTCCGCCCTCGCCGGCAACCTGGTTAACATTTCCGGGGCGAGTAACGCGGCGGTGAACGGCTTCGATCCCGTGGCCTTCTTCACCGATTCCAAGCCCGTGAACGGCTCACCCTTCATCACGGCCGAACACCAGGGTGCGACCTACTACTTCGCCACCGAGGAACACAAGAAGCTGTTCGCGGCGGCCCCGGAGAAATACGCGCCGCAGTTCGGCGGCTTCTGCGCCTACGGCGTGGCCCTTGGCAAATTGTTCCCTGTCGACATCAGCACCTGGCAAGTGCGCGACGGCAGGCTGTATCTCAACCTCAATCCCGACATCCTGAAAACCTTCAACTCCGACGTCGCCGGCAACGTGTCCAAGGCGAGTCAGAATTGGCCGACTTTAGTGAAAGCGAACAGCAAATAGCGGACGGTTTAGGGGAGCCGGCCGGCGATTCCGGACGGCTCAATCCGAACTTCTCGACGAAATTCCTATGGCCCTCAAATTCCTCGACCATTCCATTACGCCTGCCGTGCGCGCGGCCCAGGCTCATTACTACGGCGCGGGTCGCAAACTTCCGCCCGCGCCCGAGCGCGAACTGCTTACACCCGAGGAAACAGATTTCCTCGCCGCGCGCGACAGCTTCTATATGGCGACGATCACAGAAGATGACTGGCCGTATCTCCAGCATCGCGGCGGACCACCGGGTTTCGTCAAGGTGCTCGGAGAAAACCAAATTGGGTTCGCCGATTTCAGCGGCAATCGCCAACTACTTTCCACGGGCAACCTCGCTGCGAAGGATCGGGTCGCGTTGTTCTTCATGGATTA
>JBDUAE010000273.1:0-3355 GCA_040004805.1 Chthoniobacterales bacterium
TCGCAAATCAAAGCGCAGCATATCAAAGCCATTATCGTCGAGCCGTTCCACGATCGAAAAATTGCCGAAAAAGTGGCGAGCGCGACCGGAGCGAAGGTGGTTGATTTCGCGCAATATCCCGGCGGGCTCCCTCACACCGAAACGTATGTCGAACTGATGGACACGCTCGTAGCCCGCCTGGCGGCGGCATTGAAATAGGCGCACGGGCGAACCGGAAGCAATCACCATGTGGGAAGTAATGTTTTGGCCAATCGTCGCGTGCGTTCTCCTGCCGTGGCTCCTCGTTTACCTCGGGCTGCACGTGGTCCAGCGCGGGATCATCTTTATCGATATCGCGATGGCGCAAATGGCCTCGTTAGGCATTTGTCTCGCGGTTCTGCTCCGGCTCGATCTACAGAGCACCGCGACATTTGCGATCGCGCTCGGCTTCACCTTGATCGGTGCCGCGGTTTTTTCGATCACCGGAAAACGGGCGAGCGAAATCCCGCAGGAAGCCGTGATTGGAATTTCCTACGTGGTCGCGGCCGCGGCCGCCGTCCTGATGTTGAGCCGTGCCGCGGAAGGCGACGAGCAGATCAAGCAAATGCTGGTCGGGAACATCCTTCTCGTAACGCCGCTAGAAGTCTGGAAATGCTTCGGGCTTTTCGTCGCGGTGGGCGTGTTTCACTTCATCCTGCGCAAACAATTCCTGCTCGTTTCCTTCGATCGGCACCGCGCTTATGAAACCGGCATGCGGGTGCGTTGGTGGGATTTTCTCTTCTACGCTGCGTTCGGTCTCGTCGTGACGAGCTTCGTGCGCATCGCCGGTGTGCTGCTTGTTTTCAGCTACCTGATCGTGCCGGCGGTGTGCGGCATCAGCCTGGCGGGGACGCTGGCGAAGCGACTAATCGTCGGCTGGATCATCGCGCTCATCGGTGGGGTAGCGGGACTTTTCTTCTCCTTCTATTGGGACCTGCCCTCAGGCGCGGCGATCGTTTGCACTTTCGGCGCACTCTTGATCCTGGTCACGCTCGCGAGCCTGCTTCGCCCGCGGCCGCAGTTGAACGTTGGACGCTGAGCGCCGGGTAACGGACTTTTCGGTTTGCACGCCTTTCATTACCGCGACGGCAGCCTTCATTGCGAAGGTGTCGACCTCGAAAAGGTCGCCGAAAGGTACGGCACGCCGTTGTATGTCTACAGCGCGGGCACGATCACCGACCATTACCGACGCCTCGATGCGGCATTGGCGCCGCTCGATCACCTCATCTGCTACGCGGTCAAGGCGAACTCAAACCGCGCCGTCCTGCGTTTATTGCACGAGGAAGGGGCGGGGTTCGATATCGTCTCCGGTGGCGAGCTTTATCGCATTCTGGCCGCCGGGGGCGATCCGACGCGGTGCACTTTCGCTGGCGTCGGAAAATCCCGCGAAGAAATCGAGTATGCGCTCGAACAGCGTGTCGCCTGTTTTAACGTCGAGAGCGAAGCGGAGCTGATCTACATCGACCGCATTGCCGCCAGCAAGGGCGTGAGCGCGCCCATTGCCTTGCGCGTGAACCCGGACGTCGATGCCGCGACGCACAAGTATGTCTCGACCGGCCGGAGCGAGAACAAATTTGGCATCGCCCTCGAGCGCGTGGGTTCGGTTTATGAAAAAGCGGCCGCGCTCGCGCACATCACCATTCGTGGCGTGCAAATGCACATCGGCTCGCAGATCACGCAGGCGCGGCCGTTTGCGGAAGCGATTGCAAAAATTTCGCCACTCGTTAGGCAATTGCGGGAGCGTTATGCGATCGAGTTTTTCAGCATTGGCGGCGGGATGGGGATCGTTTACCAGGCGTCCTTCGCCAGCGGCGAGTCGGATTGGTGGCGCGAGCGCGAGGACGGAGCGCATCCGCTCACGATCGACGAATACGCGGCCGCGATCGTGCCGGCTTTGCGCGACCTCGGTCTGCGTATTTTACTCGAACCCGGCCGCTTCCTCGTCGGCAACGCCGGCGTCCTGCTCACGCGCGTCCGTTACCTGAAGCAGGCGGAAGCAAAGAAATTCGTGATCGTCGACGCGGGCATGAACGACTTGATCCGTCCCGCGCTTTACCAGAGCTATCACGAAATCGTGCCGGTCCGCGAACCGATCTCGACCCAACGGGAGTCCGTGGATGTGGTCGGGCCAGTCTGTGAAAGCGGGGATTTTTTCGCGCAGGATCGCCTTCTGCCAGAAATGCGAGAAGGCGAACTGGCCGCGATCATGAGCGCGGGCGCCTACGGGTTTGTCATGGCTTCCACTTACAACTCGCGTCCCCTCCCGGCGGAGGTACTTGTACACGGCGAACGGTTTACGCTGGTACGGGAACGTCAGACTTATGAAGATATCATGCGAGGAGAACGGGACATCGAGCGCGCGTCATCCTGAGGCGGCGCAGCGCGCCGAAGGATCTCGCACCGGAGGACTTATCCCACCGCTGGCATAAGGACGTCTCCGCACCGAATGCGGGATCCTTCGTCGTCTGCGCGACTCAGGATGACGCCGCTCGGCCGACGTTGCGTCCCAAGTTTGAGGCCTCAGTCTTGACTAAAGGCAACTCTTGCGCTGAAGGCTAAAGTTCATCACCCCCTCTAACCGCCTCTCCGCCCCCGCTTGCGGTTTTCCCCGTTGCGCATAAATACTGCTCCTGTAACTCCCGTGAAAAGATTCTCATTCCTCCTCCTTTCCCTCGTGCTCCTGTTCGCAGCGGTCGCGCCGAGCCGCGCCGCGAATGTCACGCCCGAGTATGTTCTCCTCGTCGGCGGCCCTTCTTTGATGAAGTGGGAAAAATACAAAGGCCCGCTCGCGCACGACCATTGGTGGGCGAATTTCGTGCGCGCGGCCCGGATTCGGACCGAGCAACTCCGGGAAAAATATGGCCCCGATGCCAAGATCACGTGGCTGATTTACAAACAGGGCTACGTCGATCGCTCCGCGCAGGAGAACCAAAATCTCCTCAGTTTTCTCGAATCCGTGCGCGATACCTTCCATTTGAACATGGTCTATTTCCACGACGGGACCGACGTGATTAATTATCTGAACAATGGCCAGCCGCGCGATCAGGTGAAGGTGGCGTTCTTCGAATATTTCGGCCACTCGAACAAGGCCTGCTTCATGTTCGACTACAGCAGTAACGTCGATAGCTCCTCGAAATCATTTCTTCATCAAAGCCAGCTCGGCGCGATCAAGAAATCCTCCTTCACCCGCGATGCGGAGATTCGGAGTTGGGGCTGCCACACCGGAGAAATGATGTCGCAAAAATGGCGGCAGGCGGTCGGGAACAAGATGTGGGGCGTGGTCGGCAAGACCCAATACATGACCCACGAGTTGCCAGTGATCGCCCCGCCCGGCGGC
>JBDUAE010000274.1:0-3336 GCA_040004805.1 Chthoniobacterales bacterium
TTTGAGGGTTTCGACGCGAAACGGTTGGACTACTCCGATCTCGATCTCTTTTTTCGCGGCGAGCGAGAGCTTGAGTTCGGCGGCGGGCAGGCCGGGCTCGAGCACCAGTTGCCACTTGTCGCCGGGCGGGAGTGGTTTTACCGGGGCAACGTAGAGAACATTATGCCGGACGGGCGGCGTCTTTTCCGTCGATGTGCTGGAAGAGTCGCCGGAATCCTCGTCGGTTGCCACGGGTGGGGCCGGCAAATCTTCGCCCCAGATGCCGAGGGAACGGTCGTCGCTTTGCCAGGGAGAAAACAGCTGGTCGCGTTTCTGCGGGTCGTCTGCTTGCTCGACTCGCGCCGCAATCGTGGTGCCGGCGGCGTTAACGTAGTGCAAATATTTCGCGGCGGCGCCGGCGTTGACGTTGGCATTGAATAACAGAAGAAAACGCGGGACGACGGTGGCGTTGTCGCGATTGATGTAGCCGACAGCGGAGTTGCCTTTGAGTTGGAAGGGTGGGGTCTCGGCCGTTTCGTGCAGGGCGTCGGGGAAAGATTTTCCGGCGGCGTCCTTCGTTCCGGGCCGGATCGAGATTTTGAATTTTGTGCCAAGAGGGAGGACGCCATCCGGAGCGAAGGTGCCACTGCGTTGGCTCAGCCAAACGAAGTGCCCGGCCACCGCGGGCTCGAGCAGGAGCGGGGAAACAGCGGCGGGTTTGCCGACTGCATCCGCCGGCACCATTTCCCGGGGGAACCGCAACTCGAAGGTGCTGTGCGGGCCGAGAGTGCGGGAAGGGAGAAGCAGCTGGACGGGCGGCTCGGCGCCACAGAGAAGGCAGCCTAAGGAAAAAAAGAGAGTGAGGGAAAGCAGACGTTGCACATCTGGAATACGCTCAGAGGCAGGCCGTTCTTTCAATCATTTTCACGGCCGCCACTGGCGCGGCGCGGGACGTTGGCAGGGCGCGGCGAGCCGATCGATCAAAACGAAGACGGCACCACAATTTTGGCTTGCGCGGATGCGCCGATGCGGGACGATTCAGCGGCGAAAAGCCGGCGTGGCGGAATTGGCAGACGCGCTAGACTCAAAATCTGGTACTCGCAAGAGTGTGTGGGTTCGAGCCCCTCCGCCGGTAGCAGCCCACCAAAGAATCGGGGCTCGCCCTTTTAGGACGAGCCCCGTGCTTATTTAGGAAGAAACTAGAGAGTCGGGACGGCTAATTGCCGCCTGAACGCGGGGTGTCTTGACCCTTGTCTTGGTATGTGCCGAGAACCGCACCGCTTCCTTTTTGCACATTACCGCGCGAGGTTTTTGCTAGGCTTTCTTCCTCCCAATGGCCGCCCATGTTACTCCCGGTCTCGGGACCGACCCAAACGTAGCGCTTGCCGTTTTCGACTTTCACCTTCGCGCCATTAGCGCTGGGAGCGGTATCCGCCGCCGCCGCCGCGAGGGCGCCTTTCACGATCTGGCCGCTGATGTTCATCCCGCTGCCGACCTCTACCTTCATGGCCACGCCGCCTTTGGCGAGTTTCTCACCGGCGACACCACTCGCAGACACTTTTTTCTTGCCCGCAGAGACGACGATTGAGAACTGACCGCTCTTAACCGCCGAACTCTCAGAGTTGAATTGAACGACGTAGTTGCCTGGCGCCAGTTTACCAGTGGAGAATGTTCCTGCGGCGGAGGTTGCGCCTTTGTAGGCAGTTTTTCCGTCTTTCAAGACCATCACGGTCAGCGGAGGAAGAGCTGCTCCCGCGCACACGATGGTGACGGCGGAGACAGCCAACGACAGCAGTAATTTATTCACGAGGTGCTTCATAAGCGAGACGCTAACAGAAACCCCTGTCCCGAACCAAGCGGAAAAAATCAGAGTGGAACGGTCTTCATCGCCACCCAGATACTCGCGCGAATCTCAAGAGGAGCGCTGCGACCATGATGAACGCGCCGCCGAGGGAAATTTCGCCAGTAATCCGCAATTCGAAGAAATGCCCTCACCGGTGAAGGGCCGGAGAGCAGATTCGCCGAATTGGACGCCGAGGGCGCCGCTGTCGGAGCGCGCCTAGCGGCGCTCGAATTTGGTCTACCCCGGACCGAGGATCGTCCCGGCCAGATCTACCGCGTCCGCGTCAAAGCCGACGGCGCCGCCGGCCCGTCGGACTTTATCGGCGCGGCCCGTTTAATGGTCGTGTCATTCGAAGCCCGGCACGGTTCCGCGACTGATCAAATGGATATGATTAGGTAAACGACATTCCCGGCTGTAGTCATCTTCCATCACGCAGCGTTAGCCGACTCCGAACGCTTTCGGGACCTCTTCCTTCTGCGCGTAGAACGGAACTAATATTATGATTGATGACCTTTCCGCGGGCAAAGAGCCGCTCGAAACGTGGCTGGTGGATTCCTCTGGTAACATCGCGATGTCGGGCGCCGGCCTCGCCCTTTTGGAAGCCGAGATCACGCCTTTCTACAACCCGACCCCCGCGGAATTCGGTTCGCCTAACGAGTCGCGGACGAGCCATTGATTAGCCCGTTAATTCGTTTTTTTATGCCGAATCAAAAACCCACACCCAAGCCTGCTGGCAAACCCGCAATCCCGAAACGGGGTACCCCTCCAGCGCAAAACGTTTCCGCGAAAGAGCGCAAACAACATGCGCACAACGCGCCGGTCCGGCGGGCTGCGAGTAAAGCCCGCGAATAGTTGCACTATGGGAAGTCGCGAAAATTTGGACGCCGACGTGGCGGCGCATCCATTTTTGATTGGCCTGGACGAGCATCACGTTCGTCTGCTGGCCGATTGTGCCGTGCGCGTCACTTTCGAGGCCGACCAGATCGTCTTTCGAGAAGGGGAAACAGCGAACCGCTTTTATCTGATCGAGCGGGGCGAAGTCGTTTTGGAATCAACTACGCCCACTGGTGAGGCGATTGCGATCGATAGGATTGGTGATGGTGACCTGCTCGGCTGGTCGTGGCTTTTTGCGCCGCATGTCTGGCGGTTCACAGCTCGGGCCGTGCAGCCGACCACCGCCATCTTTTTCTATGGCACGGTGCTGCGTGAATATTGCGAAAAGGATCACTCACTCGGATACGAGCTGCTCAAGCGCATGAGCGAGGTGATGACGCGCCGGCTGCAATCGGCACGAGGGAAACTCTTGGAAAAGTCCGCGGCCAGCGGCCCGAAGCTCATATGAAATGATCCGGCGTCTGCCGTGTTCCATTCCTTCGTTTCCATGAAATCTGCAGCCCCGCCCTTCGAGTGCTTGGGCGAGCCAGTCAGTTTAATCCGGCTATAAGATTGCCGTAATGCTCTCTGCGGGCTAACTTTGCAGCCGTGGAGCTCCGGCACTTGCGCTATTTCGTTGC
>JBDUAE010000275.1:0-3316 GCA_040004805.1 Chthoniobacterales bacterium
GCCGCTTCCGTGTCGGCTGTACCGGTCATGCCCGCGAGCTTCTGGTAGAGGCGAAAATAATTCTGAATCGTGATCGTAGCCAGGGTCTGCGTCTCGCGATCAATCTGCACCCCTTCCTTCGCTTCCACCGCCTGGTGCAAGCCGTCACTCCAGCGGCGACCCGGCATCTTCCGACCCGTGTACTCATCAACGATGACGACCTTGTTTTCTTCGACCACGTACTGAACGTCCTTCTCGAAAAGGCAGTAGGCGCGGAGCAATTGTGAGATGTTGTGGATGCGTTCGCCCTGCGCGTCGCAATGCTGTTGGCGCTCGACTTTCTGCTTCTCCTTTTCCTCGTCGGAAAGCGACGTGTTCAAATCGATCTCGGTAAATTCGCTGATCAAATCCGGGAGCACGAACGAGTCTGGCTCATCCGGGTTCAAAAACTCCCGACCCTGTTCCGAGAGATCGGATTCGTTCGATTTCTCATCGATGGTGAAGAAGAGCTCTTCTTTCAGAGCGAACAATTCCTCCTTCCGCGAGTCCTGATAAAACGACAGCTCAGCCTTATCCATCGCGCGCCGCTTCTCCGGGTCCTCCATCATGCGCAGGAGCTGCTTGTTCCGCGGTTGGCCGAGTTTAACCTTGAACATCAGCAAGCCCGGATCTGGCTCGGTAGCAGCGAAGGCGCGAACGTCGGAGTCCGTGATCTCCCCATCTTTCCCGGTCCCAATTGTCTCGTCCAAGTGAACACGAAGCTCCGTCGCCAGTTTTCTCGCTTTCTCGCTCACCTTCCTCTCCGACGGCTCACGAGGAGTGAAGGTTTCCTGTTTGGATCGCTCCCACAATTCTTTCGCTTCACTCGCGAAACGGTTCACGAGCATGTTTTGCTTCCGCACGAGTTGCTCGGTCAGCGGTTTCCACTTGTCGTATTGATGCGTGGAAACAGTCGACGGTCCGCTGATGATCAAGGGCGTGCGCGCTTCGTCGATCAGGATGGAATCGACCTCATCGACGATCGCAAAATGATATCCGCGCTGGACCTGCTGCTCGCGCGTCGTCGCCATGCCGTTGTCGCGCAGATAATCGAATCCGAACTCCGAGTTCGTCCCGTAGGTGATGTCCATCGCGTATTGTTCACGCCGCTCATCAGGCGGCTGATCGTGTTGGATTACCCCGCAGGTCAAACCCAGAAAAGTGTAGAGCTGCCCCATCCACTCCGCATCGCGGCGAGCCAGATAGTCGTTCACCGTTACCAGATGCGCGCCGCCGCCGGTTAGCGCATTCAAGTAGAGCGGCAAGGTCGCGACCAAAGTCTTGCCTTCGCCCGTCGCCATTTCCGCGATCCGTCCCCGGTGCAGCACCATTCCGCCCACGAGCTGCACGTCGAAGTGCACCATGTTCCAACTCATCGGCTGATCGCAGACCGAGAATTCTTCCTGGCGTGCCGTGAGCCGACGCGCGCCGTTTTTCACCACGGCGAAGGCTTCCGGCAAAATCTCATCGAGCTTATTCCAACGTTCCGCCGGATCTGCGATGGCGCGCAGTTCAGACTGCCACTGCGCCGTTTTTGCGCGCAATTCGTCGTCGGATAACGCCTTGAATTCCTCATCCAATTCGTTGATGCGACGAACCGTCGGCATCATACGCTTGATCTCGCGCTGATTCTTCGAACCAAGTATTTTCTTTAGGATCCAGCCAACCATCGGGTTTCCATTATCGGTGAGAATCTGAGACCCGCAACGGCCACGGTAGGGAAGGAGGGGCTGCTCCGGTCACCGATTTTTCGAGACTCACCGGCGCTGCGCGGTCATGCCGATCTCCGCACGTCTGGGAAAACTTCGCGACCGCGCCGCGGCCTAGCCGTTCACGAAGTAGACGAATTTCCAGCTGCCGTTCACCCGGCGGATGCCGACCCGATAGCCCTCGTAGTTCAACGCCGGATTCGCGAATTGCGGCGGTGCCACCATGAAATCTTCCTTTTTCACGAACTTCTCCTGCAGGATCCCCGCCAGCTCGGGCCAGAGCCCGTGCTCTTCCCAGTATTGGAAAACGCCTTCGCCTTTCTTATCCGTCTCCGGCGTGCCGCCCATTACATAGGCAAAATCGGTCGTCATCATGGACGAGATCGTATTCATATCCCGCGCCCCCACCGCCGCGCGGAGCCGGCCGAGAAATGCCTGGAAATCCACATCCGAACTCTCCTCCAGTTTCGCCTCTTCCTTCTTCACATCGGTGGGAGGCTTCTTCTTGTTTTTCTTAGAAGAAGACGCGCATCCGGAAAACAGCAGGACGCAGAGCAGGCCGGAAAACAACTTTCTCATAAGAAAATAGATGTCTCAGGTTCCCGGCGCCTTTTCAAGAGTGGCCTTTCCGGCGCCATCGCTGCCGGAAAGGGTGCGCGACGAAGATGAAGTAAACCGTGCGTAGAATCTCAACCACAGACGCGGGCGGGCTCGTGAGTCGTCCCTCTCCCTTTCGCAACGCCGCAAAGACGCTTGCGCTGGTTAATTCTGCCGGCCGCGGAATGCTCGTGTAGTGCGCCCCAAACGCGCTCAGTTCATGCGCGTCCGAAGTCGCGAGCAGCGGCTTGGAGAAGCGCGCCGCAGCTTCGCGCGCGGGACGGTTACGATCGAACCAGCCTTTGTGAAAATGGCAGACCTCCATCGCGTCAAAACAATCTATATTCTCCACCAGCCGTTTCTCGCCGATGGACCCGCCCGTGATGTAAAACGGATGCGGCGCAAAGGTGAAAAGCGAGTCGCCGCGGTGCGAACGCAGTCGACGCACATCGTCAAAATCGTGCAGCCCCGCTGCCTCCTCCGGTGTCACGTTTAGGAGCACAATGTCCGCCCCGTGTAATCTCATCTCCGCCGCCGGAATCAGCAGAATCCCCATCTCCGCGGCTTCCTTGAAAACTTCGCGCCGATCAAACACGCTGTCGTGCAACGTGATCGCCAGCACCTCGATACCAAGCGCCCGCGCGCGTTCCAGCAACTCATGCGCAGAGTAATCCAGCACATCCTTCGTGTCGTCCAGAGTGTGGATGTGGAGATCGAGCTTAATCCAACCACCGGTCGCCATGTCAGCCACAGATTACGCAGATTCCTGTAGAAGGAAGCGGGCAAATGGCGGCGCGGCTGCCGTCGCCCATACGGTGCCGCCTGATCGATTCGCAACCGCAGAAAGCGCGGGCCAGCGGGCTCGCAGCGAGAGCCGTGGCCGGGACAATCCCAGATTTTTGCGTCGGCCCAAGGCAAAAACCGACACCTAACAAATCACGTTTCAGTCGAGACCGTCGCTTCGCCCGCTTCCTGGCGCAGCGCCTGTTCCA
>JBDUAE010000276.1:0-3302 GCA_040004805.1 Chthoniobacterales bacterium
GTTCTCACCCGCGAAGAAAAGAAAGTGATCGCCTTTATTTTGGCGGCCATGGCACTGGGCCTGGCGACAGAGCATTACCGCGCCGTCCACCCGCGCCCTGCGCTCGCGCCGGCGGCTCAGGAACAACGCGCCACCAAGCGCGCCCAGCGCTCAACTGCGGCGAAGACCCACTCTCGGCGCGCATCGAAAGCGACTACCAGCCCAACTCCAGAAACGGCAGAAACCGAACGAGAGTGATGCGGTTACCGTTTATCCGACAGCGTTGCTCCTGGGACGGTTCACCACCATTACGACTCCGCGCGCTAGGACCGCTACTAACACGACTGATGCACCGAGAATCGCCCACGATCCGGGACGTTCGCCCAATGCCAGCATCACCCAGAGCGGATTGAGTATCGGCTCCAAGAGAGGAATAAGCGTCGCTTCTAACGCGGTCACTTGTTTGATCGCCGTGGCATAAAGCACGTAAGGCAGACCAAGTTGAATTGTCCCCAAAAGTAAAAGCCGCCAGCCATCCCCCCACCCTAGCGAATTTCCAAACATGAAAGGGAACCCCGCGAGCGCGACGAGAATGTTACCCAAAAGTATGCTTGTCAGCGGCGACCCAGCCTTCTCTTTGCGCAGAAAAATCGCCACCGAAGCGAAGGCGAGGCCACTTCCCAGCGCCACGATATTACCCCAGAATCCTGCAACCGTGAGACGGTCCATAAAAAAGAGAGCAATGCCGCCTAACGCCACCGCAATCACCAACCAATCGATCCGCAAGGCCCGTTCCTTTAAATACCAACGTCCAATCAGCGCCACGTAAATCGGCGCGGTATACTGGAGGAAGATCGCATTCGCTGCCGTCGTCATCCGGGTCGCAAAAACAAACAGCACGACGGTTAACGCATACCCAATAGCGCCACCGATCTGCGCGAAGGAGAACGTAAATTGCGGTCGCCCGGTAAAGAGAAGTAAGAGCGGGATGGCGATCGCGCTCCGCCCCCCTGCCACTGCCATCGGGGGCCAGTCGATCGACTTAATCAGGACTCCACCCAAGCTCCAACACAGCGCCGCCAGCAACAGGAGCAATGGTGGCAGAAAACGTGACCGCGGCATCGTCCCGGCCTTCTACGCGCTCCGGGGCGCGGCGCAAGCCCGTGCGCCAGAAGGCGAAGGCGCGCGCTTCTCTGCTCGACGTCATGGGCCTCGCGTTCGACCTTTCCGCTCTCATGAAATTTCTTCTCACGAACGATGATGGCATCGACGCCGACGGCCTGGCCGCGCTCGCCCTCGCTGCGCGCGGGTTGGGCGAAGCGGTCGTCGTTGCACCCGCTGGCCCGCAATCCGGAGTCAGCCATCGCGTCACTTGGCAGGAAGGAGTCCGGATCGAACCGCGCGGCCCGAGCCAGTTCGCCATCCACGGCACTCCCGCCGATTGCGTCCGCCTCGGGCTCCTCCATCTCGTGCCAGACGCCACTTGGGTTCTGAGCGGAATTAATCACGGCGCGAATTTGGGTGCGGACGTTTATTATTCCGGCACCGTCGCGGCCGTGCGCGAAGCGGTCTTGCACGGCTGGCCCGGAATCGCTTTTTCGCATTATCGAAAACCCGGAATGGAATTCGATTGGAAGCGCGCCGCCCGCTGGATCACCCCGATTCTGTCCGATCTCCTGTTGAAGCCCAGCGAACCTGGAGTTTTCCACAGTGTAAATTTACCGAATCTTCCCCCAGAAATAGCCGACACGCCGGAAATCGTCTGGTGTCCGCTCGACCCGGAACCGCTGCCGCTAAACTACCGGCACGAAGAAGGAAGCGGCCTCTACTTTGCCGGCGATTATCACCTCCGGCCGCGCACGCCGGGCGCAGACGTGGACGTTTGTTTTGGCGGCCGCATCGCCATTACCTCGATCCGCTTGCTTTAGAGTTAATCGGTCGCGCCTAACAAATCCGGGGTAATTGCTCGCCCGAAAGCATGTCGACTACGCGCCGCCCGCCCACACGCGTATTCATGGTCACGAAGCCCGGGTGATCCGACACCACTTCTCCAATTATCGCCGCCTTGGCGCCAAGCGGATGCCCGCGCATCGCTGCAAGCACGGCCTCGGAGTGGGCCGCGGGAACAAGCGCGAGCAATTTCCCTTCATTTGCGACATAGAGTGGATCCAGACCAAGAATTTCGCACGCGCCCTTCACGTCTTCACTGATCGGGATCTTCGCCTCTTGCAGCAACATTCCTACTTTAGCCGACTGCGCGATTTCAGTCAGAGCACTCGTGATTCCACCGCGGGTCGGATCGCGCAGCACGTGAACGTCCCCGCACTCCGCCAGGATCGCCTCGACCAGTCCATTCAAGGGAGCAGTGTCGCTCGCGATTTCGCTCTCGAACTCCAAACCTTCGCGCACTGACATAATCGCGATGCCGTGATCTGCCATCGTGCCGCTCAGAATAATTCTGTCGCCAATCTGCGCCCGGGCCGGATTGATGTTTCTGCCTTCCGGGATGACGCCGATGCCTGCAGTATTGATGAAAATTTTGTCGGCTTTGCCGCGATCCACCACCTTCGTGTCGCCCGTCACCAGCTTTACTCCCGCAGCTATCGCCGCTTCCTGCATCGATTGCACGACACGCCAGAATTCCTCCATCGCGAGCCCTTCCTCGAGGATGAAGCCAACCGACAAATAAAGCGGCCGCGCCCCGCACATGGCGAGATCGTTCACGGTTCCGTGCACCGCGAGTTTCCCGATATCGCCTCCAGGAAAAAAGATCGGACTCACCACATACGAGTCGGTGCTGAAGGCGACTCGCTGATCGCCAATAGGAAAAATCGCGCCGTCATGCAGCGGCTCCAGGAATTCGTTTCGAAACTGTGGCAGAACCATCTTTTCCATCAGTTGATGGCTCAACTTTCCCCCGCTCCCGTGCGCGAGAACGATCTCCGAATAGTTCGTGATCGGGATCGGACACGAGGCGGTCAGAAGTGACGGGCGATCAGTGCCGGGTGATTGCTGGGGGCTCTCGGTCGATGGGCCGCTCATTGCTTAATTTTCATCAATCGCGGCACGCTCTCAGTCTCTTCAAATTACGTCGTCGGCGCCCGCGGCGATGTGGATCAAATCCCACAGCACGTGAACGAGAGTAGCGTGCACTTCCTGAATGCGATGGATGCTGAACGATGGGACGACGAAACAGTAATCGACCAACTCTGGAAACCGCCCACCGTCTTTCCCAGACCAGGCGATCGTAAGCATGTCGCGCCGCCGGGCCTCCTCCAGCGCGTAGATTAGATTCGGCGACTTTCCGCTCGTGCTCACGGCCA
>JBDUAE010000277.1:0-3298 GCA_040004805.1 Chthoniobacterales bacterium
AGGACACCGCCCTTTCACGGCGGTAACACGGGTTCGAATCCCGTTAGGGTCGCCATCTGGGAGGAGGAATGTGGCCATTATTGCGCTATCGGCTGTTTATTACTCCGCGATTCGGAGGATTTCCGGCTGCCTCAGCCGGACATAAAAGCGAATGAATGCGTTATGGCGTTGATTTGGGGCCGTCCCACTCGCATCATTGGACTGTGCACATGAGAGGCGACTCCCGGCCCGGCCCTGATAGCGACTTCGATGCGAAACTCAGCCTGGGCGATTTCGTCGTGGGCCGCAGCAATGGACCGCTGCAGCCGCCGGAAGGATTTACGGAATGGCGGGCAGGCGGCGCCTGGGAGGCGGAACTCTTCGAGCCAGCCATGCTCGGCAGTGCTGATGTTCGTACTACGATTCAATACGACGGCCGCGCGCAGCCGGTAATCAATCTCTGCTCTTATAATTATCTCGGCCTCGCGAATCATCCGGAAGTGGTCGCGGCTGCGATGGAGGCGCTGCAGAGGTACGGCGTGGGCGCGTGCGGCTCGCCCACTTTATCGGGAATGACCGACCTGCATCGGCAACTCGAACGCGCCATGGCCAATTTCCTCGGACGCGATGACGTGATCCTTTTCAACAGCGGTTTTGGCGGCGCGCTCGGAACTATTTCCGGCCTGCTTCGCAAAGCGGACGTGGCGGTGATGGACGACCGCTCTCACCTCAGTCTGCGCGATGGAGCAGTCCTTTCGCGTTGTCGTCTCGATCGCTTCGAGCATAACAATCCGGCCTCCCTGCAGGACGCGCTCCTTCGCCGAAAAGGCAAGCGCACGCTGGTAATCGTAGAAGGCATCTACTCGATGGATGGCGATTTTGCTTCGCTCAATGAATTGCTCGCCGTTGCGGAAGAGCACGATGCCACGGTCATGATCGACGAGGCGCACTCGATGCTCGCCTGCGGGCCGAACGGCCGCGGTGCAGCGGAGCATTTCCAAGCCGAGAAACGCATCCCGTTGATCTACGGAACGTTCTCGAAAGCCTTCGGCGCACTCGGTGGATTTGTCGCCGGACCACAGGAGACAATGGATTATCTGCGGCTCTATGCGCACTCCTACGTTTATTCCTGCGCGCTTCCGCCCGCCGTGGTCGCCGCGATTTTAAAGGGGCTGGAAATCGCCACCCGCGAGCCGCAGTTGCGCCAGCGCCTGTGGGAAAATGCCGAATATTTCCGGACCCGCGTCAACGAACTCGGCATAGAGACCGGCGCGTCTACCACTTACATCATGCCCTTGGTAATCGGCGACCGCGCTCGGATGTATCGGCTCGGCCACGAACTGCGGCGGCGCGGTTTGTGGGTCGCGCCGGTCGATTACCCGGCCGTCCCGCATGAAGGTATCTGCTTCCGCGCCTGCGTGAGCGCGAATCATACCCGCGCTGACCTCGACGAGGCGCTCAATATTTTAGCCGACACTTTTGTGCCGGAATTAGCCCACGCTGCTAGAGCGTAATCGCGGTAGCGTAGGCGTGGCGAATGATCGTTAGGCAATTCGCCGCCTCTTCGAATTTCGGCCGCGCCAGCGCGGGTTCGCGAAAAGCCGCCAGCACGTCGGGTAGCATCGCTTCGAACCAATCCGCATGATGTGAGCCCGCGGAAAGCGCCGGCTCGAAGCGCGTGCTCGTGCCATTCGCGATCAGGCGATCGTCGGCTACGCGAATTTCTCCGCGTTCGCCGATCAATTTCATTTCGTTGCTGCGCTCGTCCGCGTCCCAGCTCAAATCGATCCGCGCGGTTCCGCCACCGAAATCCAGCTCCAGCACCGCCGCGTTCTCGGCCGCTTTGTCGTTAGGCCGCACGAGTTGCGCGCGAATCCCTTCGGGGAGCCGGCCGAACCACTCCAGCGTGAGATAAAGCGAATGCCAACCGTGATCCATCAGGATGCCGCCGCCCGCGATCCTCGGATCGCGTCGCCAGTCCGATTCGTCGGCGGCCGCAGCCGCGCGCTTTCTGCGCGTGACGATTTCAACGCGTTGCAGCTCGCCGATTTCGCCCGCGCGCAAGCGCTCCGTCGCCGAACGCAGGATTGGCGCGTAACGCCAGTTGTGCACCGGGACGACCGCGACGTTTTTGGCGACGGCGGCGCGGCGTATTTCGTCGAGCAACGCGGGTTCGAGCAGAAGGGGTTTCTCACAAAGCGCATGCCAGCCGCGCGCAATCGCGTCGGCTAATGGTGCGGCATGAAACAAAGGCGGGGTACAGATATCGACAAAGTCGATCGCGTCCGGCGCGATCTCGGTGAGTGAAGAAAAAACGCCTAACGAAAGGTTAAGCTTCTCCGCGGCGGCGCGCCGTTCCGGCGCTGCCTCCACGACCGCGACAATTTCTGCCGCGGCGCTGGCTTCGTAACCGGGCGAGTGACCAAATTGCGCGACGTTCCCGAAACCGACGAGCGCGCCTTTCAGCATGCGGACAGACGACCGAGCGCGCGGTCGATGATCTCCAAAGCGTTGGCCGCTTCGGCTTCCCGCAGGATGAGCGGCGGATGCACGCGCACGCGCGGCGTGTAGCACATCATGATCAGGCCTTCCTCGAGGCAAGTCTTGAAAAACTCGACGCAAGCCGGCTTCGCCCAAAGCGCGTGCGTGCTTCCCGGTTCGACCAAATCAAAGCCAACCAGCAGGCCGCGCCCGCGCACGTTCGCGATCGTGCCATGTTTCGCGGCCAGACGTTGCAAGCCATCGCGGAGTTGCTGCCCAACATTCGCGCCGTGCTGCATCAATTTGTCTTCGATGATCGTCTGCAGCGTGACGAGAACGGCTGCGGCGGCGAGCGGATTTCCGCCGTAGCTCGAGGACGAAGCGCTCGGCAACGAAAAAGGTTTTGCCGCCATGATTTCGTCGGTGGAAATGACCGCGCTCACCGGAAATCCGCCGGCCATGCCTTTGCCCACCGTCATGATATCGGGAACGACGTTGTCGTGCTCGGAGGCGAACATGCGGCCCGTTCGTCCAAAGCCGGTAATCATTTCATCGGCGATGAGAAGCGCGCCGTATTCGGTCGCCATCGCGCGAACTGCGGCGAAGAAACCCAGCGGCGGCACGATGTTACCAGCGGTGCCCTGGATCGGTTCCATGATGATCGCAGCCGGCTGTCCGGCGGTCTCCTTTTCGATCAAGCGGCGCAGCGATTGCAGCGATGCTTCCGCGCATTCTGCGGGCGTGCCATCGAAGCGCGTCGGATCGGGGAACGGCGCGACGTATTGCTGCGGCGCCAGCGGGCCGACAGCGTCTTTCCAATCGACATCCGACAAGGTCA
>JBDUAE010000034.1:0-11124 GCA_040004805.1 Chthoniobacterales bacterium
AATATGCGGTCATTGCGCATACCGGCCGGGATGGCGCGGATTTTTGATTCGTAGCCGCCGCCTCGGGCTGGGGGGAGGGACGCGCCGATCTGCACCGCGTTGGAATCGAACCAACAACCCGCTGATTAAGAGTCAGCTGCTCTGCCAATTGAGCTAGCGGTGCGCAATCTCGTCCGAAATCAGACGCGCAATGGCGCCCGAAATCCGCGGCGTGGACAGGGACTCTCCCGCAAGCGGTCGCGATCAGCAATCTAAAATTCTCGCACGCCCCCATCTCTTCCCTGTGTCGGCTCCGGGGTCGGGCAGGAAATCCTGGAACGGAGCGAAGCGCCTTCCCAGAGATGATTTCAGGAGAGCTCGGCCTACAAACCGGTGGCTGCAGATGCGTTGGCCGACGGTCGAATTTGGCGGAAATCGGCTCGAAATCCCAGAAAAATAGCGATTCTCCAGCGGATTCCGTTGACAATCCGCGCCCCCTCTTTCAATAATGCGGCGTGTTAAAAAAGTTCATCCCGCAAAAGCCCCTGTCGTCGATCGGAGAAGGTTCTTTGAGCGCCGGGACGGATGACACAAGCGTTCCCACGCGTCGTGAGGATTCGCGCACATCACCACCACTCACCGATCATCAAAAAACTATGGCTGAACATTCTGGCAAAGACATCCTGTCGAGCGACGTTGAAATCAAAGGCTCGATCAAATTCCAAAAGGAGCTGTTGATCGACGGCAAAGTGGAAGGCGAAATCAATTCCGATGGCGTCCTCACGATCGGGGAAAACGCCGATATCCGTGGGGAAATCAAAACCAAATCCATCACCGTTTATGGTAAGGTTCAAGGCAACATTACTGTGGGCGAGCGCTGCGAACTCAAGTCGCGGTGCACTCTGCAGGGTGACTTGAAAGCAGCGCGCCTCGTGATCGAGGAAGGCGCCACTTTCATCGGCAAATCTGAAGTGACGAGCGGTGGCGGACTTAAATCTGCTGGCAGCAGTCCGAAACCGGAGGTCGTCCGCAATGACGAACCTGCGGCCCCCTCCAAAGCCGCTTTCGGCGCTCGATCCTAGCCTCTTCCCGGTCCGAGCCCTGTGGGAAAACCGTCTCCTTTAAAGCTCAGCGTGGAGTGTCCACACTGTGGTTTTAAGCAGATGGAGTATGCCGCGGCGAGGACTACGATGTGTCGGCAATGCGGCGGCGCGTTCGCGCCCGCCGCGGCCCCGAAGGCCGAGTTTAAGCTTCGGGTTCGCGAAGAAGTGCAGACACCGGTAGAGGCTGATGGGCCTTCTTTTTTACAGAAATTCGAAGGGCTTTGGGGCAAGCCGCGCAGCACAGTCGTCGAGTGTTTCGATTGTAAGGCGAAGCAGGATATCACGGCGTCGGCTACTTCCACGACTTGCCCGAAGTGTAGTGCGCATCTCGATCTGAGGGATTATAAAATCACGACGAGTTTTAGTCGCGCCATCCGCACCCACGGCGATATTCATGTTACGGCCCGGGGCGATTTGAGCAGTAGCAATGTCTTCTGCCGCTCTGCGAATATCGAAGGAAAGCTGCGCAGCAATTTGCAGTGCACCGAAACAGCGACGGTTAATTTTTCCGGTAAAATCCCGGGCCGCCTGAGTGCGAGTCATCTCCTGATTGAGCGCAAGGCGGACGTCCAGTTCTTCCGCGCGGTTCGAGTCAAGAGCATCGAAATTCGCGGCCACATGGTTGGGGAAGTGGTGGCCGATACCGTGGTGGTGATTCATCGCAATGCTTCGCTCGATGGCAATGTCACCGCGAAATCGATTAGCGTAGAAAAAGGTGGAATGTTCACCGGCCAACTAATCATTGGCAGCAGCGGGCTACAGCAAGGTGAGCTCCTTCCGTCTGTGCTGACGAAGAAAGTGGAGCTGCCAGAGGCGCGGCGGGACGAAGACTTGCTGCCTGGGCTCATGCCGCCACTGCCTGCAACTTAAGCCTCCGGGCTGAATGCAAAAAAAGCTGCTCCCGCGCAGTCCGTACGATCGTCTCGGTGGCTACGTCCACCTCCCGCGTTTGATCGACAAGGCGAAGCTCCATCGTCAGGGCCTCCTCCAAGGTTATAATTACAAGACCGTCGGCTTCGATAAACACCTGCTCGCATTTCTCCGACTCGATCCTGACGCTTTTGAGGAAAATGTTAATCGCTTGGAAAGCGACGACGCTATTTGGGAGTGGATTGCCGCGAACCGGGCGGCGCATTCACCGGACGAGATCGAGCATTGGAACCGGGAGATGATCTTACGCCACCCCGATAGTGCCGAAAAATCAGCGCGCTTTCTGCATTTCCTAAAGGAAGCTGGCGGCGAGGCGCGGAAGGATATCAAAACCTACTTCGATTTGATCGAGTTCGACGAAGGTCGGAAAAAATAGACGACATTTGAGAAGACGTTTGTCGCCTAACGACACTATTCTCTCGGGCGTTTCACCGAGCAAATTGTTGAAACAGCACATTCGCTTCCTCGAGCGTCTCCTTGCTTCCGATATCGAACCACGTTCCCCGAATCTGGTGGGTTCGGACGCGCTTACGAGGGTAGAGCCATTGGATGAAACGGCCGGGTTGATCGGGATTATTTCCGGCAGCGAGATATGTGGTGAAAAGGGGAACTGTCTCCTTTGAAAAATAGTAAAGGGCAATTCCCGTGAGTGTGCTTTTGGGGTCAGTCGGCTTTTCCTCGAAGGAGGTCAGGATTCCTTCTCCGTCCAGCGTGATGGCGCTATATTTCTTGATCGCCTCTAGGTCGCCCACATCGTAGGTGGCGAGAGTGGCGTCCGAGCCCTGCGCGCTCTGCACGAACGCAGTTAGGGGCTCGCTGAAAAGGTTATCGCCCGCCACCACTAGTAAATCGGCCGAGCCTAAATCTTCGCGCACGAGCACGAGATTGATGTCGCCGATTGCGCCCAGTTTATCGGAATCGTCCGTCGATCCGTCGTTCACGACGGTGATCTTTCGGTTCGGATTTCGCTCCTGATAGCCACTCGCCCAGGTTTGAAAATCGCTCGCGAACTTGCTGTTCGTAACCACGCAGACGGTCTCGATCCCGGGGACCGCAGCGAGATTATCCATGACCCATTCGATCATCGGTTTGCCCGCGACCTCGAGGAGCGGTTTTGCCTTGGACAAGGTGAGCGGATAGAGCCGGGTGGCGTAGCCTGCGGCGAGGATTAGGACGTTCATCGTGGGCGGAGACTACGCTAGCGAACTCGCGCGCGCCATCCCGGCGCGTCCGCGCGAGCCGACGGTGATTTCTTGAATCCGCTGTTGCAGCGCGGCGATGCGTCCGCTGTCGGTTATTTTCCCGTGGGTGACGCTGTCGGCGATATAGAAAGTGTCGATCGCCGCCCCTTTTTCCGTGCTGATTCGGGAGAGAATGGTGGAGACCCCTTCTTCGCCGAGAACGGAGAGAAGGTCGTAGAGCAAGCCGGGACGGTCGCGCGTTTCGATTTGCAGAAGCGTGTAATGAGGAAGGGATTTGTTGTCCGCGATGATGCGAGTGGGGAACTCGATTTCAGCTGCTAGCGGCGTGGCGACTTGCTGCCGCGCTTTCTCGAGGAGCGGTCCGAAATCGAAATCTGCTTCAGAGAGGGCTCGGCGCAGGGTCGCCTCCACTAGGGCGAAATCGCGGGCCGATGTTACAGCGTGTCCTTTCAGATCGCAGACTCGGAAGACATCGACCACGACATTGTCACCGCGGGGGTAAATATCAGCGCTTAAAATATTGAGCGGGACGACGGAGAACGAGCCGGCAATTTTGGCCAAAAGTTGCTGTCCCTCCCATGTGCAAACTGAAACCGTCGTATGCCCTTGGAGAGGCAGGGGTTCCCAAGCGATCGCAGGAGCTAGCGGGGGACCATTCGGGACAAACAGCTTCGCCAAAAAGCTGCGGAAGAGCTTCGCGTGGCCCACGATTTCTTCCACGCCGAAGGTGCGAAAATAGTTGTCCGGCATCGATTCAAAATGCGCGTCGACTTCGACATCGAAATCCGGCGTGAGTTGCGCGCTCACGGCCTGTTGCAACGTCTCCCGCTCAATTTTTTGCTGCGCGTAGAACCCGGCTTGATCGAGCAGATACTGCGAGGTGCTGCGATACAATTGCCAGACGAGCGTTTCCTTCCAGTCGGACCACGCCTCGCCGCTGGCACCCTGGCCATCGGCGAGAGTTAGGAGCATGAGCGCGTCCAAGTTCTCCTGGCTCCGCACCATCCCGGCCAGTTCCACGATCGGTTCTGGGTCGTCCAGGTTCCTTTGCCGCGCGATTTTTGAAAGCGTGAGGTGATGATCCACCAGGAGAGTGAGAGCACGCCGTTGCGTCGAATCCAACTCAAGGCGTTGTGCGGCTTGCTGTGCGAAAAGCGCGCTCGCTTCCGAATGAGGCCGCGCTCCGACTGCTTTGCCGGTGTCATGCAGAAGGAGGGCGAGATGAAGGATAAATGGATCAGCCAGCCCTTCGAAGAGAGCACGATACGGGGTTAACTTTGGATCCGTGGTGGTGGTAAGGGCGTCCAGCTTTTCGATGCAGACCAAAGAATGTTCGTCCGCGGTGTAGCGATGAAAAAACTCGTGTTGGACGAGGCAGGTCAAGGGTTCGAATTCCGGCAAATAGCGGCCTAGAAAATCGACTCGGTGCATCATGCGCAGGATCCGGCCGGCTTCGCCACGGTGTGAAAGCATCTCGCGGAAAATGGCCCGGGGCCGAGGTGCCGTCCGGAAGTTCCGCGTAACAAGGGTCAAATTTCGCGTCACGAGATCTTCTAGATCGGCGCCGATCTCGAGATGGTGCTTCTGAGCGAGCTGAAAAATCTCCATCAACAATTCCGGTTCGCGCCGGAAGACATCACTCCGTCGGGTGTGGAGCTTTCCGCCGCGACCCATGAACCTTCCGAGATCTTGCTCCGGGAGCGCCTTTGGCCGCCGGAAGTCAAAGAACGAGCGTTGGCCTTGCACTGCTCCCGGGCTCGCAAATTGCTCGGTGATCCGCTCAGTCACGCGAAAAATATTCCGCGTGTGCTCGTAATAGTCTTTCATCATCGCTTCACTCCGAAGTTGGCCGCGTCGGTGATGGTAGTGCAGCCGTTTTGCGATGTGGTCTTGCGCGCTGAGGTGGAGGGTGTCGTTAGCGCGCCCATTCACGTAATGCAGGTCCGTCCGAACCCGGAGCAGGAAATCGTAGGCCTGCTCGATCCGACGTTGATCCGTCGGGCTCAACCAGTCCTTGCCTACGAGGTGATTGGTGGTGAGAACGCCTTCTTTAAAAAAGGTCATCCAGAGTAAATTCTGGTAATCGCGCAGCCCGCCGCAGCCGTTCTTCACATGCGGCTCCTGCATGTAGACGCTGTCGCCATATTTCGCATGGCGCGCTGCCTGATCGGCCATGCGCGCAGCAAAATATTCATTCTCCGATCCCTTCACGCATTCCGCTCGGAAGCGAGAGCGGAAGAGACGCGCCACGCTTTCATCTCCGGTAAGATACCGCCCCTCGAGCATCGCGGTTTTGCTCAGCATGTCCTGTTTTGCTTGATCGATCGCCTCGCGAACCGAGCGCGTGGAGTGACCGACTTTGAACCCGATATCCCAAAGTAAATACAAAACCTGTTCCACGATTTGCGTGACGTACGTGGAGACTTGCCCGTGTCCGCCGTGCACAAACATCACATCCACATCGCTCCATGGATTCAATTCGCCCCGGCCATAGCCACCCAAGGCCAATAATGCCAACGGTTGCACTGAGGCTCCGCTTTGCTCATCAGCAAAACGCGCCGCCGCGGCAAAGACATGCCGCAAAAGCACGTCCACCAAATCAACGCGCCGTGCACAAATATCGCGCCCGGCTCCGCCCGCATTATGCTTCAGACGCAGCCGATGCTCTTCGATACGTAAGAATTTCTTGTAGAGCGGAAGGACGTCGGTCGGTCGGAGGCCGCCGGCCAGGCTCAGTTGGCGTTCGGCGTGCGCGAGGACTTTGTCGAGGTGGCGGGACATTCAGTTTCGGGTAGAACTCGGCGGGGCCCGCAAACTCGCATCGGCGAGGACGCCAGTCACACGCCATCTCCTTCGCGATCGATCACACATCTTCTTCTACTTTGTCCCGCTTGTAATTATATCCCGCGCTTCTAGCATCGCGCCGTGGACACCACCGACGCCTCGCCGCGCTTTTGCACGACCAGCTGGACAATGGTTTTGGCGTGCGGTAAACCGGCTAATTCGCCGGACGCGCACGCGGCGCTGGCCGATTTGTTTCAGGCGTACTGGTATCCGCTCTACGCTTATCTGCGACGTCGTGGGTCTAACGAGCAGGACGCGGAAGATCTCGTGCAGAGCTTTTATGCATTTCTACAGGAAAAGCAGGCCTTGGCGAAGGCCGACCGTGAACGCGGAAAGTTCCGCACGTTTCTGCTCGGCTCGCTCCAGAATTTTCTCTCGCACGAGAACGAAAAAGCACGCGCGCAGAAACGCGGTGGCGGACGCGAGCTGATTTTCCTCGATGCGATGGGAGCAAAGGAGCGTTACCGCCTCGAGCCGCCGGATTCCGCCACACCGGAGACGCTTTTCGAGAAACGCTGGGCGAGAACTTTACTGGAGCAAACGTTGACGGGCCTGCGCGCTGACTTCGCCGCCCGCGGCAAGCAGCGCCTCTTCGAAGGCTTGCAGCCGTTCCTGACGGCAGAGATGGGTGAGACCTCATATCAGAGCGCGGCCGACGGCCTGGGCCTGCCGCTCAGTGCGGTGAAAACCTCCATTCGCCGAATGCGACTCGATTACCGTTCGCGTCTGCGCGAGGAGATCGGCCGCACCGTGGCAAGTCGCGACGAGATCGACGAGGAACTGCGTCATTTGCGCAAAGTGCTAGCGGGTTAGCTGCGATGCGCTGCGCTCTTTGCGACGCGGATATGGCAGGCCAGGCCGTCGAGGGGCTGTGTCCGGTCTGCTTGCTCGATGCGGCGCTCGCTGATGGGACGGATGGTCCGCAGAATGAGTTTCGCTATGAGTTGATCGAAGAGATTTCACGCGGCGGCATGGGCGTGGTTTATCGAGCGTCGCAGCATGGATCGCAGCGGCAGGTGGCGGTGAAAATGATTCTGGCCGATCAGGCGGCGACGCCGGGAATGATGGAGCGATTCCGCGCAGAAGCGGAAGCCATCGCGAGCCTCGACCACCCGCACATTCTGCCGCTTTACGAGGCCGGCGAGCACGAGGGCCTGCCCTTCTACAGCATGAAGTTCGCGGATCGCGGGACGCTCCGCGAACGGATGAGCAAGGTCAGGCCGCAACCGCGAGACGCGGCGCAGTTGATGGCGAAAATCGCGCGCGCAGTCCATCACGCGCATCAACGCGGCATCCTGCACCGCGACTTGAAACCAGGGAACATCCTGCTCGATGGGCCGGAGCAAAAACCATTCGTAAGCGATTTTGGGATTGCGAAATGGATCGGCCGCGAGAGCGCGCTGACGCTTTTTCCGACGGCGCTCGGGACGCCGTATTACGTGGCGCCAGAGCAGGCCGCCGGCGCCTCCGCGAAACTCACGACCGCCGCGGACATTTACAGTCTTGGCGCGATTTTGTACGAGTTGCTTTCGGGCCGGCCGCCGTTTGCCGCGGACACCGCGCTCGAGACTCTGCGGCTCGCCGCTGCGACAGCTCCGCCATCACTCGAAGGCGTGCCGCGCGATCTCAACATCATCTCCCTGAAGTGTCTGGCGAAAGAACCAGCAGGGCGTTATTCCTCCGCGGCGGCGCTGGCTGAAGATCTCGAGCGCTGGCTCGAGGGACGCGCGATCCTGGCGCGTCCTTCCACTTCGCGCGAACGCCTTTGGCTTTGGGCTCGGCGCAACCCAGTCGCCGCCGGGCTCGCCGCTGCTTTCCTCGCGCTGCTTCTCGCTTCGGCGATCGGATCCGCCGCTGCCGCTCTTCGCATCTCTTCCGCGCGCGACCGCGCGGTTGCTGCCGAGAAGGACGGAGTCGAGAAACTCTACGGCTCTTACCTTGATCAAGCGCGCGCTTCGCGCCTGGCCGGTAAACGTTTCGACAGCCTTGCCGCCGCCGAGAAGGCGGCCCAAATCCATCGCTCGCGCGAGGTCCGCGATGCCACCATCGCTGCATTGACGCTCGTCGATATGCGTCCGGGTGCGCAGTGGACTCGGAGCGCGACCCTCACGATGAACGGCGGCTTCGATGACCGTTTGGAGCGTTATGCGGTCCAGGATAAGATCGGCGAGATCAGCGTGCGCCGCGTCTCGGATCAGACTGCAATCATTCGCCTGGCTGGACCGGACGCAGGGATCGGATACTTCCATCGATTCAGTGCCAGCGGCCGTTACCTCGCCGCAAAGTTTGAGGGCGGCGCGAGCTGGGTTTGGGACCTTACGAACGGCGAGGTGGTGGTCCGGCTACAAGGCGATCCTTATTGGACGAACGGCGATGTCGTTTTCACGCCCGACAGCAAGCTCCTGGCCTTCTCGCGGGCGCAAGGCGGGGTCGCCTTCTACCGGCTGGATCACGCAGTAGATGCGGCGAAACCAGATTGGGAATGGGAAGACGCGCCGCGTTGTCACCACATGGCTTTCGACCATACGGGGAAAAGGCTTGCGATGGTCGATGTCGGGTTCGGAACGGCGCAGGGCGCCCAAGGCGGTGCGTTTCAAATTCGTGCGTTGGACGCCAGCGTTGCCACAATCGACATTCGGCGCCCCTTCGGTTTTGCGAGTGTTTCCTGGAGCCCGGACGACAAATTGATCGCCGTCACCTCGCACGATCATCAAGCGCATCTCTTCGACGCCACAAACGGCGAAGTGCGAAACGTCCTGCGCGGTCACTTGGCCGCGACGACCGACGTACGATTCAGCCATGACGGAAAGCTCGTCGCCACCGCCGGCTTCGATAACGTGGTCAGACTCTGGGATGTCGCGAGTGGCGCGTCCCTTGTTTCTGCCCCGGGCACCGATGTCGCGCTGGAATTTTCGGCGGATGATCGCCGCCTGAGCACCGGTTTCGCCGATGGGAGCCTCGGCTGGCTTGAAATCGCAAAGGTGGAGATTCTCCGCACGCTGGCGCCGCAGGAAATTCGTGACCGCCCGTTCGCGCTCGCTGCCAGTAACGACGGTCGTTGGGCAGCAACGGCGGGAGATGGTTTCTTCCAGCTGTGGGACGCGCATTCAGGAACGGCTCTCCCGTTACCAGATTTGACGGCGAATGACGGCGCGCGCCTTTCAATCATCTTCGGCCCCGATAGTCGGACCATCTATGCCTCCTCACGCACCCGCGGTCTCTCGCGTTGGACGATCACGGAAGACGCGGCCGGCGCCGTCAGCGTAGGCCCACGCGAATGGCTCAATCTCCCGGTCGATCCTGGCTGTCTCATCACCGCGATCAGCGAAGACGGGCAGCAGCTCGTCGTTTCTTATCTCGACCAGGATTTTGTCTCGGTTGTTTCGTTGACCGGAGGGCCACCCGTCCGGGTCGATCTGCGCGGACATCCTCACGCCTTCCAGGTGGCGCTCTCCCCTGACGGTCGCTGGGCTGCAAGCGGTGCGCGGGTGAAAGGAGGCGTGCGAGTTTGGGATCGGAGCAGTGGAGAGATCGTGCACGCTTTCGAGCAAGGCGAAGACGCGTTCGTGGCCTTTAGTCCAGACAGTCAGTGGCTGCTGACTGCGACGGGGCGCGGCTATCAACTCTGGCGCACCGGCACCTGGGAAAAGGGGCCGCGGATAGAACCGGAGACCGGCGCGCCCCTGCAATCGTTTGCGGTTGCGACCAGTCCTCAGGGCGACTTCCTGGCGGTGCAACAGAATGGCGACCGCATCGCGCTTTATGATGCGCGGACGGTTACTCTGTTGGCCAATCTGGAGAGTCCGCGCCTGGCGCACCTTGAATATTTGCGCTTCACGGGCGACGGCAAACAGTTGGCGGCGCTCGGCGCGGGCCAGATCATCCAGCTCTGGGATATCCCTGCGATTCGCCAGGCGCTCCGTGAACGCGGCTTGGATTGGGATTAGCGAAAAGTTTGAAACTTTCGGCGCTGGTTTCGTTATCTCGTAACATGCGCACGACTCGATTCGCTTCGGCACAGCCCTTCTGGAAAAGCTTTGCCCCTTTCATCGCATTGCTCTTCGGACTAGGCAGCGCGTTTGGCGCGACCGATGATTTCACCAAAGACGTGCCGCAGTCCGCGGATCATCCAGCCCTAAAACGGATTAACGGCTCCGTGATCGTATCCTACGCGAAGCAGGCCTTCGGGGAGCAATGCATCGCCTTGGACAAAGTGATCTTCGATTACGACGAGCAAAAAATTCTCCCTTTCAAGCAGGAAATCGTGGAAGGCCCGCAGACGAGGATTCTCTATCGGGCCCCGAAAAACGCCTCGACTCTCGAGGTGATCCGGCAATACCAGAACGACCTGAAGGCGACTGGCTTCGAAGTTCTTTTCGAGGGGAAGGGCGGGACCTCAAGCACGAGTACGTTCGACAACGGCTACGACCGCTTTCTCAAGAACGTTTATGACAGTCACGGCCTCCCCGGAGAGATCTATCAACCGCTCTCGCTCAATCAGGATGCGCGCTACACTGCGCTGCGGAAATCCAGCGGAGCCGGCAAGACATACGTTTCTGTCTTCGCGGTTTCGAATACGGAATGGCACGACGCTTTCGGCACTGAGAAGGGACAAGTGCTGGCGCTCGTGACCATCACCGAGCAAAAGGGAATGGCGGATCGTATGGTGAAAGTTTCCGCCGCAGAGATGGAGACGTCGCTCTCTAAATCTGGTCGCATCGCGCTCTACGGCATTTATTTCGATTTCAACAAAGCGGAGGTGAAACCGGACTCCGCGGAGGCGCTGGCCGAAATCGACAGCCTGATGAAATCCGATCCGGCCTTGAAGGTTTTGGTCGTCGGCCACACGGATTCGATCGGAGGATTCGAAATGAACAAGACTCTCTCGCAGCGACGCGCGGAGGCAGTCGTTTCGGTGCTGACCGCGAACTATGGCATTGCCGCGCCAAGGCTGTTCCCCGTCGGTGTCTCTTTTGCCGCTCCAATCGAGAGCAATGAGACAGAAGAGGGGCGCGCGAAAAATCGCCGGGTCGAGCTGGTGAAGATCGTGGAGAAGTGAACGGGAG
>JBDUAE010000035.1:0-11106 GCA_040004805.1 Chthoniobacterales bacterium
CTCCCGTTCACTTCTCCACGATCTTCACCAGCTCGACCCGGCGATTTTTCGCGCGACCCTCTTCTGTTTCATTGCTCTCGATCGGAGCGGCAAACGAGACCCCGACCGGGAACAGCCTTTGCGTGGCGATGCCATAGTTCGTAGTCAGCACAGCAACTACCGCTTCGGCTCGTCGCTGCGAAAGAGTCCTGTTCATTTCAAATCCGCCAAACGAATCGGTGTGACCGACGATTAAAACCTTCAAGGCGGGATCCGATTTCATCAGGGTGTCGATTTCAGCCAGCGCCTCCGCGGAATCCTGTTTCACCTCCGCTTTGTTGAAATCGAAATAAATGCCGTAGAGCGCGATGCGACCAGATTTAGAGAGCGACGTCTCCATCTCTGCGGCGGAAACTTTCACCATACGATCCGCCATTCCCTTTTGCTCGGTGATGGTCACGAGCGCCAGCACTTGTCCCTTCTCAGTGCCGAAAGCGTCGTGCCATTCCGTATTCGAAACCGCGAAGACAGAAACGTATGTCTTGCCGGCTCCGCTGGATTTCCGCAGCGCAGTGTAGCGCGCATCCTGATTGAGCGAGAGCGGTTGATAGATCTCTCCGGGGAGGCCGTGACTGTCATAAACGTTCTTGAGAAAGCGGTCGTAGCCGTTGTCGAACGTACTCGTGCTTGAGGTCCCGCCCTTCCCCTCGAAAAGAACTTCGAAGCCAGTCGCCTTCAGGTCGTTCTGGTATTGCCGGATCACCTCGAGAGTCGAGGCGTTTTTCGGGGCCCGATAGAGAATCCTCGTCTGCGGGCCTTCCACGATTTCCTGCTTGAAAGGGAGAATTTTTTGCTCGTCGTAATCGAAGATCACTTTGTCCAAGGCGATGCATTGCTCCCCGAAGGCCTGCTTCGCGTAGGATACGATCACGGAGCCGTTAATCCGTTTTAGGGCTGGATGATCCGCGGACTGCGGCACGTCTTTGGTGAAATCATCGGTCGCGCCAAACGCGCTGCCTAGTCCGAAGAGCAATGCGATGAAAGGGGCAAAGCTTTTCCAGAAGGGCTGTGCCGAAGCGAATCGAGTCGTGCGCATGTTACGAGATAACGAAACCAGCGCCGAAAGTTTCAAACTTTTCGCTAATCCCAATCCAAGCCGCGTTCACGGAGCGCCTGGCGAATCGCAGGGATATCCCAGAGCTGGATGATCTGGCCCGCGCCGAGCGCCGCCAACTGTTTGCCGTCGCCCGTGAAGCGCAAATATTCAAGGTGCGCCAGGCGCGGACTCTCCAGATTGGCCAACAGAGTAACCGTCCGCGCATCATAAAGCGCGATGCGGTCGCCATTCTGTTGCACCGCCAGGAAGTCGCCCTGAGGACTGGTCGCAACCGCAAACGATTGCAGGGGCGCGCCGGTCTCCGGTTCTATCCGCGGCCCCTTTTCCCAGGTGCCGGTGCGCCAGAGTTGATAGCCGCGCCCCGTCGCAGTCAGCAGCCACTGACTGTCTGGACTAAAGGCCACGAACGCGTCTTCGCCTTGCTCGAAAGCGTGCACGATCTCTCCACTGCTCCGATCCCAAACTCGCACGCCTCCTTTCACCCGCGCACCGCTTGCAGCCCAGCGACCGTCAGGGGAGAGCGCCACCTGGAAGGCGTGAGGATGTCCGCGCAGATCGACCCGGACGGGTGGCCCTCCGGTCAACGAAACAACCGAGACAAAATCCTGGTCGAGATAAGAAACGACGAGCTGCTGCCCGTCTTCGCTGATCGCGGTGATGAGACAGCCAGGATCGACCGGGAGATTGAGCCATTCGCGTGGGCCTACGCTGACGGCGCCGGCCGCGTCTTCCGTGATCGTCCAACGCGAGAGACCGCGGGTGCGTGAGGAGGCATAGATGGTCCGACTATCGGGGCCGAAGATGATTGAAAGGCGCGCGCCGTCATTCGCCGTCAAATCTGGTAACGGGAGAGCCGTTCCTGAATGCGCGTCCCACAGCTGGAAGAAACCATCTCCCGCCGTTGCTGCCCAACGACCGTCGTTACTGGCAGCGAGCGCGAACGGGCGGTCACGAATTTCCTGCGGCGCCAGCGTGCGGAGAATCTCCACCTTTGCGATTTCAAGCCAGCCGAGGCTCCCATCGGCGAAACCGGTGCTCAGGCGGCGATCATCCGCCGAAAATTCCAGCGCGACATCGGTGCCCGGGGCAGAAACAAGGGACGCGCCACTCGCGACATCCCAGAGTCTGACCACGTTATCGAAGCCGGCGGTGGCGACGAGCTTTCCGTCATGGCTGAATCGTACGTCGGTCGTCGCGGCCAAGTGACCGCGCAGGACGTTTCGCACTTCGCCGTTTGTGGCGTCGAAGAGATGCGCTTGATGATCGTGCGAGGTGACGGCGATCAATTTGTCGTCCGGGCTCCAGGAAACACTCGCAAAACCGAAGGGGCGCCGAATGTCGATTGTGGCAACGCTGGCGTCCAACGCACGAATTTGAAACGCACCGCCTTGGGCGCCCTGCGCCGTTCCGAACCCGACATCGACCATCGCAAGCCTTTTCCCCGTATGGTCGAAAGCCATGTGGTGACAACGCGGCGCGTCTTCCCATTCCCAATCTGGTTTCGCCGCATCTACTGCGTGATCCAGCCGGTAGAAGGCGACCCCGCCTTGCGCCCGCGAGAAGGCCAGGAGCTTGCTGTCGGGCGTGAAAACGACATCGCCGTTCGTCCAATAAGGATCGCCTTGTAGCCGGACCACCACCTCGCCGTTCGTAAGGTCCCAAACCCAGCTCGCGCCGCCCTCAAACTTTGCGGCGAGGTAACGGCCGCTGGCACTGAATCGATGGAAGTATCCGATCCCTGCGTCCGGTCCAGCCAGGCGAATGATTGCAGTCTGATCCGAGACGCGGCGCACGCTGATCTCGCCGATCTTATCCTGGACCGCATAACGCTCCAAACGGTCATCGAAGCCGCCGTTCATCGTGAGGGTCGCGCTCCGAGTCCACTGCGCACCCGGACGCATATCGACGAGCGTCAATGCAGCGATGGTGGCATCGCGGACCTCGCGCGAGCGATGGATTTGGGCCGCCTTCTCGGCGGCGGCAAGGCTGTCGAAACGTTTACCGGCCAGGCGCGAAGCGCGCGCTTGATCAAGGTAAGAGCCGTAGAGTTTCTCGACTCCGTCCTTCTCGGCAGCAACCGCGCGGTCGCGCGCGGAAGAGATGCGAAGAGCGGCAGCGGCGGATCCGATCGCCGAAGCGAGAAGCAGCGCGAGGAAAGCAGCGGCGAGCCCGGCGGCGACTGGGTTGCGCCGAGCCCAAAGCCAAAGGCGTTCGCGCGAAGTGGAAGGACGCGCCAGGATCGCGCGTCCCTCGAGCCAGCGCTCGAGATCTTCAGCCAGCGCCGCCGCGGAGGAATAACGCCCTGCTGGTTCTTTCGCCAGACACTTCAGGGAGATGATGTTGAGATCGCGCGGCACGCCTTCGAGTGATGGCGGAGCTGTCGCAGCGGCGAGCCGCAGAGTCTCGAGCGCGGTGTCCGCGGCAAACGGCGGCCGGCCCGAAAGCAACTCGTACAAAATCGCGCCAAGACTGTAAATGTCCGCGGCGGTCGTGAGTTTCGCGGAGGCGCCGGCGGCCTGCTCTGGCGCCACGTAATACGGCGTCCCGAGCGCCGTCGGAAAAAGCGTCAGCGCGCTCTCGCGGCCGATCCATTTCGCAATCCCAAAATCGCTTACGAATGGTTTTTGCTCCGGCCCATCGAGCAGGATGTTCCCTGGTTTCAAGTCGCGGTGCAGGATGCCGCGTTGATGCGCGTGATGGACTGCGCGCGCGATTTTCGCCATCAACTGCGCCGCGTCTCGCGGTTGCGGCCTGACCTTGCTCATCCGTTCGCGGAGCGTCCCGCGATCCGCGAACTTCATGCTGTAGAAGGGCAGGCCCTCGTGCTCGCCGGCCTCGTAAAGCGGCAGAATGTGCGGGTGGTCGAGGCTCGCGATGGCTTCCGCTTCTGCGCGGAATCGCTCCATCATTCCCGGCGTCGCCGCCTGATCGGCCAGAATCATTTTCACCGCCACCTGCCGCTGCGATCCATGCTGCGACGCTCGATAAACCACGCCCATGCCGCCGCGTGAAATCTCTTCGATCAACTCATAGCGAAACTCATTCTGCGGACCATCCGTCCCATCAGCGAGCGCCGCATCGAGCAAGCAGACCGGACACAGCCCCTCGACGGCCTGGCCTGCCATATCCGCGTCGCAAAGAGCGCAGCGCATCGCAGCTAACCCGCTAGCACTTTGCGCAAATGACGCAGTTCCTCGTCGATCTCGTCGCGACTTGCCACGGTGCGGCCGATCTCCTCGCGCAGACGCGAACGGTAATCGAGTCGCATTCGGCGAATGGAGGTTTTCACCGCACTGAGCGGCAGGCCCAGGCCGTCGGCCGCGCTCTGATATGAGGTCTCACCCATCTCTGCCGTCAGGAACGGCTGCAAGCCTTCGAAGAGGCGCTGCTTGCCGCGGGCGGCGAAGTCAGCGCGCAGGCCCGTCAACGTTTGCTCCAGTAAAGTTCTCGCCCAGCGTTTCTCGAAAAGCGTCTCCGGTGTGGCGGAATCCGGCGGCTCGAGGCGGTAACGCTCCTTTGCTCCCATCGCATCGAGGAAAATCAGCTCGCGTCCGCCACCGCGTTTCTGCGCGCGTGCTTTTTCGTTCTCGTGCGAGAGAAAATTCTGGAGCGAGCCGAGCAGAAACGTGCGGAACTTTCCGCGTTCACGGTCGGCCTTCGCCAAGGCCTGCTTTTCCTGTAGAAATGCATAAAAGCTCTGCACGAGATCTTCCGCGTCCTGCTCGTTAGACCCACGACGTCGCAGATAAGCGTAGAGCGGATACCAGTACGCCTGAAACAAATCGGCCAGCGCCGCGTGCGCGTCCGGCGAATTAGCCGGTTTACCGCACGCCAAAACCATTGTCCAGCTGGTCGTGCAAAAGCGCGGCGAGGCGTCGGTGGTGTCCACGGCGCGATGCTAGAAGCGCGGGATATAATTACAAGCGGGACAAAGTAGAAGAAGATGTGTGATCGATCGCGAAGGAGATGGCGTGTGACTGGCGTCCTCGCCGATGCGAGTTTGCGGGCCCCGCCGAGTTCTACCCGAAACTGAATGTCCCGCCACCTCGACAAAGTCCTCGCGCACGCCGAACGCCAACTGAGCCTGGCCGGCGGCCTCCGACCGACCGACGTCCTTCCGCTCTACAAGAAATTCTTACGTATCGAAGAGCATCGGCTGCGTCTGAAGCATAATGCGGGCGGAGCCGGGCGCGATATTTGTGCACGGCGCGTTGATTTGGTGGACGTGCTTTTGCGGCATGTCTTTGCCGCGGCGGCGCGTTTTGCTGATGAGCAAAGCGGAGCCTCAGTGCAACCGTTGGCATTATTGGCCTTGGGTGGCTATGGCCGGGGCGAATTGAATCCATGGAGCGATGTGGATGTGATGTTTGTGCACGGCGGACACGGGCAAGTCTCCACGTACGTCACGCAAATCGTGGAACAGGTTTTGTATTTACTTTGGGATATCGGGTTCAAAGTCGGTCACTCCACGCGCTCGGTTCGCGAGGCGATCGATCAAGCAAAACAGGACATGCTGAGCAAAACCGCGATGCTCGAGGGGCGGTATCTTACCGGAGATGAAAGCGTGGCGCGTCTCTTCCGCTCTCGCTTCCGAGCGGAATGCGTGAAGGGATCGGAGAATGAATATTTTGCTGCGCGCATGGCCGATCAGGCAGCGCGCCATGCGAAATATGGCGACAGCGTCTACATGCAGGAGCCGCATGTGAAGAACGGCTGCGGCGGGCTGCGCGATTACCAGAATTTACTCTGGATGACCTTTTTTAAAGAAGGCGTTCTCACCACCAATCACCTCGTAGGCAAGGACTGGTTGAGCCCGACGGATCAACGTCGGATCGAGCAGGCCTACGATTTCCTGCTCCGGGTTCGGACGGACCTGCATTACGTGAATGGGCGCGCTAACGACACCCTCCACCTCAGCGCGCAAGACCACATCGCAAAACGGCTGCACTACCATCACCGACGCGGCCAACTTCGGAGTGAAGCGATGATGAAAGACTATTACGAGCACACGCGGAATATTTTTCGCGTGACTGAGCGGATCACCGAGCAATTTGCGAGCCCGGGAGCAGTGCAAGGCCAACGCTCGTTCTTTGACTTCCGGCGGCCAAAGGCGCTCCCGGAGCAAGATCTCGGAAGGTTCATGGGTCGCGGCGGAAAGCTCCACACCCGACGGAGTGATGTCTTCCGGCGCGAACCGGAATTGTTGATGGAGATTTTTCAGCTCGCTCAGAAGCACCATCTCGAGATCGGCGCCGATCTAGAAGATCTCGTGACGCGAAATTTGACCCTTGTTACGCGGAACTTCCGGACGGCACCTCGGCCCCGGGCCATTTTCCGCGAGATGCTTTCACACCGTGGCGAAGCCGGCCGGATCCTGCGCATGATGCACCGAGTCGATTTTCTAGGCCGCTATTTGCCGGAATTCGAACCCTTGACCTGCCTCGTCCAACACGAGTTTTTTCATCGCTACACCGCGGACGAACATTCTTTGGTCTGCATCGAAAAGCTGGACGCCCTTACCACCACCACGGATCCAAAGTTAACCCCGTATCGTGCTCTCTTCGAAGGGCTGGCTGATCCATTTATCCTTCATCTCGCCCTCCTTCTGCATGACACCGGCAAAGCAGTCGGAGCGCGGCCTCATTCGGAAGCGAGCGCGCTTTTCGCACAGCAAGCCGCACAACGCCTTGAGTTGGATTCGACGCAACGGCGTGCTCTCACTCTCCTGGTGGATCATCACCTCACGCTTTCAAAAATCGCGCGGCAAAGGAACCTGGACGACCCAGAACCGATCGTGGAACTGGCCGGGATGGTGCGGAGCCAGGAGAACTTGGACGCGCTCATGCTCCTAACTCTCGCCGATGGCCAGGGTGCCAGCGGCGAGGCGTGGTCCGACTGGAAGGAAACGCTCGTCTGGCAATTGTATCGCAGCACCTCGCAGTATCTGCTCGATCAAGCCGGGTTCTACGCGCAGCAAAAAATTGAGCGGGAGACGTTGCAACAGGCCGTGAGCGCGCAACTCACGCCGGATTTCGATGTCGAAGTCGACGCGCATTTTGAATCGATGCCGGACAACTATTTTCGCACCTTCGGCGTGGAAGAAATCGTGGGCCACGCGAAGCTCTTCCGCAGCTTTTTGGCGAAGCTGTTTGTCCCGAATGGTCCCCCGCTAGCTCCTGCGATCGCTTGGGAACCCCTGCCTCTCCAAGGGCATACGACGGTTTCAGTTTGCACATGGGAGGGACAGCAACTTTTGGCCAAAATTGCCGGCTCGTTCTCCGTCGTCCCGCTCAATATTTTAAGCGCTGATATTTACCCCCGCGGTGACAATGTCGTGGTCGATGTCTTCCGAGTCTGCGATCTGAAAGGACACGCTGTAACATCGGCCCGCGATTTCGCCCTAGTGGAGGCGACCCTGCGCCGAGCCCTCTCTGAAGCAGATTTCGATTTCGGACCGCTCCTCGAGAAAGCGCGGCAGCAAGTCGCCACGCCGCTAGCAGCTGAAATCGAGTTCCCCACTCGCATCATCGCGGACAACAAATCCCTTCCTCATTACACGCTTCTGCAAATCGAAACGCGCGACCGTCCCGGCTTGCTCTACGACCTTCTCTCCGTTCTCGGCGAAGAAGGGGTCTCCACCATTCTCTCCCGAATCAGCACGGAAAAAGGGGCGGCGATCGACACTTTCTATATCGCCGACAGCGTCACCCACGGGAAAATAACCGACAGCGGACGCATCGCCGCGCTGCAACAGCGGATTCAAGAAATCACCGTCGGCTCGCGCGGACGCGCCGGGATGGCGCGCGCGAGTTCGCTAGCGTAGTCTCCGCCCACGATGAACGTCCTAATCCTCGCCGCAGGCTACGCCACCCGGCTCTATCCGCTCACCTTGTCCAAGGCAAAACCGCTCCTCGAGGTCGCGGGCAAACCGATGATCGAATGGGTCATGGATAATCTCGCTGCGGTCCCCGGGATCGAGACCGTCTGCGTGGTTACGAACAGCAAGTTCGCGAGCGATTTTCAAACCTGGGCGAGTGGCTATCAGGAGCGAAATCCGAACCGAAAGATCACCGTCGTGAACGACGGATCGACGGACGATTCCGATAAACTGGGCGCAATCGGCGACATCAATCTCGTGCTCGTGCGCGAAGATTTAGGCTCGGCCGATTTACTAGTGGTGGCGGGCGATAACCTTTTCAGCGAGCCCCTAACTGCGTTCGTGCAGAGCGCGCAGGGCTCGGACGCCACTCTCGCCACCTACGATGTGGGCGACCTAGAGGCGATCAAGAAATATAGCGCCATCACGCTGGACGGAGAAGGAATCCTGACCTCCTTCGAGGAAAAGCCGACTGACCCCAAAAGCACACTCACGGGAATTGCCCTTTACTATTTTTCAAAGGAGACAGTTCCCCTTTTCACCACATATCTCGCTGCCGGAAATAATCCCGATCAACCCGGCCGTTTCATCCAATGGCTCTACCCTCGTAAGCGCGTCCGAACCCACCAGATTCGGGGAACGTGGTTCGATATCGGAAGCAAGGAGACGCTCGAGGAAGCGAATGTGCTGTTTCAACAATTTGCTCGGTGAAACGCCCGAGAGAATAGTGTCGTTAGGCGACAAACGTCTTCTCAAATGTCGTCTATTTTTTCCGACCTTCGTCGAACTCGATCAAATCGAAGTAGGTTTTGATATCCTTCCGCGCCTCGCCGCCAGCTTCCTTTAGGAAATGCAGAAAGCGCGCTGATTTTTCGGCACTATCGGGGTGGCGTAAGATCATCTCCCGGTTCCAATGCTCGATCTCGTCCGGTGAATGCGCCGCCCGGTTCGCGGCAATCCACTCCCAAATAGCGTCGTCGCTTTCCAAGCGATTAACATTTTCCTCAAAAGCGTCAGGATCGAGTCGGAGAAATGCGAGCAGGTGTTTATCGAAGCCGACGGTCTTGTAATTATAACCTTGGAGGAGGCCCTGACGATGGAGCTTCGCCTTGTCGATCAAACGCGGGAGGTGGACGTAGCCACCGAGACGATCGTACGGACTGCGCGGGAGCAGCTTTTTTTGCATTCAGCCCGGAGGCTTAAGTTGCAGGCAGTGGCGGCATGAGCCCAGGCAGCAAGTCTTCGTCCCGCCGCGCCTCTGGCAGCTCCACTTTCTTCGTCAGCACAGACGGAAGGAGCTCACCTTGCTGTAGCCCGCTGCTGCCAATGATTAGTTGGCCGGTGAACATTCCACCTTTTTCTACGCTAATCGATTTCGCGGTGACATTGCCATCGAGCGAAGCATTGCGATGAATCACCACCACGGTATCGGCCACCACTTCCCCAACCATGTGGCCGCGAATTTCGATGCTCTTGACTCGAACCGCGCGGAAGAACTGGACGTCCGCCTTGCGCTCAATCAGGAGATGACTCGCACTCAGGCGGCCCGGGATTTTACCGGAAAAATTAACCGTCGCTGTTTCGGTGCACTGCAAATTGCTGCGCAGCTTTCCTTCGATATTCGCAGAGCGGCAGAAGACATTGCTACTGCTCAAATCGCCCCGGGCCGTAACATGAATATCGCCGTGGGTGCGGATGGCGCGACTAAAACTCGTCGTGATTTTATAATCCCTCAGATCGAGATGCGCACTACACTTCGGGCAAGTCGTGGAAGTAGCCGACGCCGTGATATCCTGCTTCGCCTTACAATCGAAACACTCGACGACTGTGCTGCGCGGCTTGCCCCAAAGCCCTTCGAATTTCTGTAAAAAAGAAGGCCCATCAGCCTCTACCGGTGTCTGCACTTCTTCGCGAACCCGAAGCTTAAACTCGGCCTTCGGGGCCGCGGCGGGCGCGAACGCGCCGCCGCATTGCCGACACATCGTAGTCCTCGCCGCGGCATACTCCATCTGCTTAAAACCACAGTGTGGACACTCCACGCTGAGCTTTAAAGGAGACGGTTTTCCCACAGGGCTCGGACCGGGAAGAGGCTAGGATCGAGCGCCGAAAGCGGCTTTGGAGGGGGCCGCAGGTTCGTCATTGCGGACGACCTCCGGTTTCGGACTGCTGCCAGCAGATTTAAGTCCGCCACCGCTCGTCACTTCAGATTTGCCGATGAAAGTGGCGCCTTCCTCGATCACGAGGCGCGCTGCTTTCAAGTCACCCTGCAGAGTGCACCGCGACTTGAGTTCGCAGCGCTCGCCCACAGTAATGTTGCCTTGAACCTTACCATAAACGGTGATGGATTTGGTTTTGATTTCCCCACGGATATCGGCGTTTTCCCCGATCGTGAGGACGCCATCGGAATTGATTTCGCCTTCCACTTTGCCGTCGATCAACAGCTCCTTTTGGAATTTGATCGAGCCTTTGATTTCAACGTCGCTCGACAGGATGTCTTTGCCAGAATGTTCAGCCATAGTTTTTTGATGATCGGTGAGTGGTGGTGATGTGCGCGAATCCTCACGACGCGTGGGAACGCTTGTGTCATCCGTCCCGGCGCTCAAAGAACCTTCTCCGATCGACGACAGGGGCTTTTGCGGGATGAACTTTTTTAACACGCCGCATTATTGAAAGAGGGGGCGCGGATTGTCAACGGAATCCGCTGGAGAATCGCTATTTTTCTGGGATTTCGAGCCGATTTCCGCCAAATTCGACCGTCGGCCAACGCATCTGCAGCCACCGGTTTGTAGGCCGAGCTCTCCTGAAATCATCTCTGGGAAGGCGCTTCGCTCCGTTCCAGGATTTCCTGCCCGACCCCGGAGCCGACACAGGGAAGAGATGGGGGCGTGCGAGAATTTTAGATTGCTGATCGCGACCGCTTGCGGGAGAGTCCCTGTCCACGCCGCGGATTTCGGGCGCCATTGCGCGTCTGATTTCGGACGAGATTGCGCACCGCTAGCTCAATTGGCAGAGCAGCTGACTCTTAATCAGCGGGTTGTTGGTTCGATTCCAACGCGGTGCAGATCGGCGCGTGCCCCAGCTACGAATCAAAAATCCGCGCCATCCCGGCCGGTATGCGCAATGACCGCATATT
>JBDUAE010000278.1:0-3290 GCA_040004805.1 Chthoniobacterales bacterium
GCTGGACGAGGTGATGTTTTCCGAGATCGCCATTCGATTTGCCGTAGCCGCCATCCGCGACTGGTTTCTCCAGCAACTTGAGAAAAGCCTCACCGAGTTCCGGCAGGTTTATCCGATCCTGTGGACGCTTCGGCCCGGCCACCGACGGCTGCACGTCGGCTAAATCGAGATCGAGATCGACGCTGTAATCGATCTCGCCTTTGCGCGGCATGCCGAACATTTTTTGCGCGCGGAAATAATTCTCGAACGCGGCGCATTGTTCGTCCGTCCGGCCGGTCGCGCGCAGGTAATTAACCGACTCGGCATCGACCGGAAAATAGCCCATGGTTGCGCCGTATTCGGGCGCCATGTTGCCTACCGTGGCGCGATCGGGCAGCGGCAACGACGTCGCGCCTTCACCGTAGAACTCGACGAATTTGCCGACCACTTTCTGCGCCCGCAGCATCTGTGTGACATGCAACGCGAGGTCGGTTGCGGTGACGCCTTCGCGCAGTTTTCCGGTGATATGCACGCCGACGACTTCGGGCGTTAAAAAGTAGACCGGCTGCCCGAGCATGCCGGCTTCCGCTTCAATGCCACCGACGCCCCAGCCGACCACGCCGAGGCCGTTGATCATGGTCGTGTGCGAGTCGGTGCCCACAAGTGTGTCCGGATAATAGACATCGCCGCTGCTGAGCACGCCTTTCGCGAGATACTCGAGATTCACCTGGTGGACGATGCCGATGCCGGGCGGGACGAGGCCGAATGTCTTAAAGGCTTGCTGGCCCCATTTGAGAAATTCGTAGCGTTCGCGATTGCGTTTGAACTCCATTTCCATGTTCAACTGCAACGCCTGCGCAGAGCCGGCGAAATCGACCTGGACGGAGTGATCGACCACGAGATCGACTGGCACGAGCGGCTCGATGATTTTCGGATCGCCGCCGAGGCGCTTCACTGCGCTGCGCATGGCCGCGAGGTCGACCACCAACGGCACGCCGGTAAAATCCTGCAAGACGATGCGCGCGACGACGAACGGAATCTCTTCGTTAGCGGGCTTCTTCGCGTTCCAATTCGCCAGCGTCTCGACATCCTTGCGGCGGACTTTCTTGCCGTCGCAATTGCGCAGGACGGATTCGAGCACGATGCGAATGCTGATCGGTAAACGCGAGATGGGGCCGACGCCTTGCGCTTCCAGCGCGGGGAGGGAATAGAGATGTCCTTCGCGCCCGAGTCCGGCGTCGAATTTCTGCGAAGTCTTGAATTCGTCGTTCATAAAAGGATTTGGTTGCTCAACTGGTCATCCTGAGCCGCGGAGACGGCGAAGGATCTCACTGAGAAAAGTTGCACCGGCTAACGAGGAGACGCCCTCATTGTCGAAAGCGTGGACGGAATCTTCTCGGGCACGGAAACGCATCCCGAGGCGGCGAGATCCTTCGTCGTCTGCGCGACTCAGGATGACAGTTGCAGGCGGCAGCGAGTCTGGCATCACTTCAACTCTTCCAGCTTCGCTTTGAGTTTTTCAAAATCAGGCAACTCACGCGCGTCTTCGAGACTCTCGGCATGCTGGATGACGCCATTCCGATCGATCACAAAGACGGCACGCTTCGGCACGCCGCCCATCGTTAGACCGATCTGCGGGAGGAAGGAATCGTAGGCGACATCGTAGGCGCGTGCGACCGCGTGCTCGTAATCGCTCAAGAGCGGAACGGTAATTTTTTCCTTTTGGGCCCAGGCTTCCTGCGCAAAAGGGTTGTCCCCGCTGATTCCGTAAACGGTGGCGTCGAGCTTCTCGTAAGCACCGTAGTCCGTCGTCACAGTGCAAAACTCAGTTGTGCAGGTGCCCGTAAATGCCATGGGGAAGAAAAGCAGAACGGTGTTCCCCTTCCCGAAGCGATCGCTCAGTTTGATCTGCTTCGGACCGTCCGCGGTCTTGGTGGGAAGAGTGAAGTCGGGGGCTTTAGTGCCTGGGGAAAGAGCCATAAGTAAGAAGGGTCAAGTTGCGGCAGAAAGTCACTATAGAAACGGGCTCCGCGTGGTCAAAAGATTTGCCCGGGCCGCGTTCGGAATGGCTTGGTCACGTTGCGTCGCTCGCCGCGCAATCGTATAGCTCGGCTGCATGAGCGAACTTAAAACGCCGACCCGCGCAGACATTCCTGAGCAGGACAAATGGGACTTGTCGCACCTCTTTAGCGCGATCGATAAATGGCAGGACGATTTCGCCTGGATCCAGCGCACTTATCCGAAGCTGGCGGAATGGAAGGGCCGCCTTGGCGAGTCGGCTGTGATCCTGGCGGAGTGTCTCGAGTTCGACAAAGGGCTCGATTTGAAAATCGAACGCGTGGCCCATTTCGCTTCTCTCCAACTGGCAGAAGACAGCGCGCATCCGGATTACCTCGCGCGGATGGGACAACTGCAAAATCTGCTCACTAAGATCGGCGAGTCGGCTGCCTTCGTTTCACCAGAAATCCAGGCGATCAGCGACGAACGATTCGCGCAGTTCCTGGACGATCCCGCGCTTGCGGAATGGACGATCGTGCTGCGGAAAATCCGGCGCAACAAGCCGCACGTTCTATCGGAAGCGGAGGAGCGGTTGCTCGCGCTCGGGAGCGCCGCGCTCGACGGTTACGACGAAGCGTTTTCGCAACTCACCGATGTCGACATGAAGTTTGGCACAGTCGTGGACGCCGCCGGGCAGGAATTGCCGCTGACGCAGTCGTCCTTCGGCGCGTTTCTGGTCAAGCGAGACGATGGGCTGCGGAAGCGAGCGTTCCATCAGTTTTACCGTGAGTTTGAGGATCACCAGTTCACGCTCGCGGCGGCGCTTTCCTATTCCGTGAAAGCGGATGTTTTTCGCGCGCGGGCGAGGAATCATCCGTCGGCGCTGGAGGCATCGCTCTTTCGCGACGACGTACCGGTTGCGGTTTACGATGGCTTGATCAACGCCGTGCGGAGCAACCTGCAGCCGCTCCACCGCTATTATGAATTGCGGCGCCGCGTGCTCGGTCTGGACGAACTGCATCACTACGACACTTACGTCCCGCTCGTGGCCGAGATCGAGACGCAAGTCACCTTTGATGAAGCGATCGAGAAAGTGATCGCGTCCCTCGCACCGCTTGGGGAGGAATACACCGGCGCGCTGGCCGAGGGTTTGCGCGGTCGCTGGTGCGATCGCTATGAGGCGAAAGGGAAGCGCAGTGGTGCATTTTCCTCGGGCAGCTACGGCGCGCCGCCTTACATTTTGATGAACTATAAGAGCGACGTTTTCTCGGACGTCTACACGCTCGCGCACGAGGCCGGGCACTCGATGCACA
>JBDUAE010000279.1:0-3289 GCA_040004805.1 Chthoniobacterales bacterium
GGACATGGTGGACGATCCGGAACTTCTCGATCTCGTGGAGATGGAAGTGCGCGATTTGCTCACACAGTACGAATTTCCGGGCGACCAGATCCCGATCGTCAAGGGCAGCGCGCTGAAGGCGCTGAACGGCGATCCCGAGCAGGAAGCACAGATCCTCGCTCTCATCGCGGCAGTGGATGATTACATTCCGATTCCGGAGCGCGCGATCGATCAGCCGTTCCTGATGCCGGTGGAAGACGTGTTCAATATCGAAGGCCGCGGCACCGTCGCGACCGGTCGGGTCGAGCGCGGCATCCTCAAGAAGATGGAAGAAGTCGAAATCGTCGGCATCACCGATACCGCGAAGACGACCTGCACCGACATCGAAATGTTCCGCAAGCTCCTCGACGAGGCACGCGCCGGCGACAACGTCGGATTGCTTCTGCGCGGCACGAAAAAGGACGATATCTTCCGTGGCCAGGTGATCGCGAAGCCCGGCTCGATCAAGCCGCACAAGAAATTCAAGGCTGAGGTCTATGTTCTGAGCAAAGACGAAGGTGGCCGCCACACGCCGTTTTTCACGAACTACCGTCCGCAATTTTACTTCCGCACCACGGATGTGACTGGAACCGTCAAGCTGCCGGAAGGCGTCGAGATGGTGATGCCGGGCGACAACGTTTCGGTCGAAGTGGAATTAATCACACCGATCGCGCTCGAGAAGACCATTCGCTTCGCTATTCGCGAGGGCGGCAAGACCGTCGGCGCGGGTCGCGTGGGCGATATTTTAGACTAGCCGATTGCGGAAACCGGAAAGGGGAAGGATGTTTGCCTTCCACTTTCCGGATCTGCGATCAGAGATCCGAAATTAGCAAAAGGTCAGTAGCTCAATTGGTAGAGTAGCGGTCTCCAAAACCGTCGGTTGGGGGTTCGAGTCCCTCCTGGCCTGTTGGATCGCTGACAAATTTTTCCCCGAACCGAATCCGTCCCGAATGATCACCAAGACAAAAAGCTTCCTCAACGAAGTGAAGGTCGAGCTCCAAAAAGCTTCCTGGCCCTGGGACCCGAAGGAAAAAGGGATCAAGCGCTACAAGGAGCTGACCGATTCCACTCTCGTGGTCATCATCGCGATGCTGCTGCTCGGTGGCTACGTCGCTCTCTTCGATTTCATTCTCGTCAACGTTCTCCAATTCTTTACGCAACCGCGCTGATCATGGCTCAACTCGCAGCGAAAGATCAGTGGTTTGTCATTCATGTTCTCTCCGGACAGGAGAACAAGGTGCGCGACAATATCATGAAACGCGTCAAGACGGAGGAGATGGGCGACGTCGTCTTTGAAGTCCTCGTTCCGACGGAACGCGTTTCGGAGATTAAGAAGGGCAAGAAGAGTGAGACGACTCGGAAGTTTTTTCCAGGTTATCTGATCGCAAACATGCATTTGCTCGACGAGGAAAATCAGCTCGTCGGCCGCACTTGGTATTTCGTCCGTGATACTCCGGGCGTGATCGGTTTTGCCGGCACCAAGGACAAGCCGATTCCGATGCGGCAGTCCGAAGTCGACAACATGCTGGCGCAGATGCGCGAGCGCGAAGAAAGCGTCAAACCGAAGGTCAGCTTTGAAGTGGGCGAAACCGTCAAGGTGGCGGATGGTCCCTTCCAGAACCAGAACGGCATCGTCGAAGAAATCGATCCAGTTCGCGGCAAGTTGCGCGTGTCGGTTACGATCTTCGGCCGCGCCACTCCGGTAGAACTCGAATACTGGCAGGTGGAACGCGGTTAGCCTTCCTCTTAGAATTTTTTTATATGGCCAAAGAAATCATCGCTCACATCAAGCTGCAGATTCCCGCCGGACAAGCGAATCCCGCACCTCCCGTCGGCACGGCGCTCGGGCCTCGGGGCGTTAACATCATGGCGTTCTGCAAGGAATTTAACGCGGCCACTCAGAAGCAGGCCGGCGATATTCTTCCCGTCGTCATTACCGTCTTCAAAGACAAGTCGTTCACTTTCATCACGAAGAGCCCGCCTGCGGCGATCTTGCTGAAAAAGGCGGCGAATATCGCCGCCGGTTCGAAAGAGCCGAATAAGACTAAGGTCGGTAAAGTTACGCGCAAACAGGTCATGGATATCGTGAAGTTAAAGGGGAAGGACTTGAACTCGCGCGATGACGAAGCCGGTTTCAGGATCATCGCCGGGACCGCGCGGCAGATGGGTCTCGAGGTCGTTGATTAGCCGATGCCGTGAGCGAGAAGGCTGCTTCCGTTTCTGAGGAGGCCGTGGATCAACACAACTCCGACGCAGACGCCGATCGGATCTGGCAGAATACCTACCGGTCAGAGCGGCGTTTGGTTGATGCGGGGTAGGACTTCGATGGCCGAAGTCTTCCTTGCTTAAGATCCCCACGAATCGGGTGATCCAAAACAATTGTTCCCTGCCGCGCCGCCAGTTTCCGCGGCCTATCGCGTTGCGCTCCGGACGGCAAGTTTTACCGACTGACTCGAACTGCCGATGTAGTACAAGGAAACGCCGCCAGCCGCGTAAACCGGGTAGAGCGTGTAGGGCGAACCTTTAACCGACACGGGATGGGAGTGATCGATCCGGAGCCCGCGAGTGAACGAGTGGTCCATCACCGAAACGTAATTGCGCCGATCGAAAACCGTGGTGCTATCCTCCGCCCGGCCCGCGCCGAGATACGTCGCGACATGCGTTCCGGTCCCGACGGGATCGATTAGCACTGCATCCTCGCGGCCCTCGTCTAGCCGGGTCGGAGCGTGGAAGGCCAATTCGTAGTCAGGTCCGCCCCATTGGCTCAGATTCACTGGAAACCCAGGGGCCACTTCAAAGACGTAGAGCCCTTCCGGCGAGCCCGCTTCGGTTGCCCGGCTTTCAGTCCCGCTGGCTTCGGTTGCCTTCGGTCCCTTGCGGCTTTGCTCTCGGCGTGCGTCGAAAGCCGCGGCCTCGTTCGCGCTGAGGATCGCTCCTGGCGCCCGCAGGGATTGCATCAGAGAATCCGACGCCCCCTGAGTTTTAAGCGTTTGTTCCTGTGATGGGGTGAGGGCATGCACCAGTTTGCGGTTTGATACTTCGTGCGTAATCGAGCGCTCGCTTTCATGGGCGCGCACCAGGAGCGAAACCTCGCCGAAATCAATCGGCTGGGAGAAGATGCTGCTGGCAAAGAGACAGCAGACGGAGGTGGAAATAACGATTAATTTCGAGGGGTTGAATCTCATAATCGTCAGATTTATCAGCCTCGACTGGATTTTGGAAACAATTTCGCAAATTCTATTAATCTTCTATAAAAACCGGAAGGAAATGC
>JBDUAE010000280.1:0-3288 GCA_040004805.1 Chthoniobacterales bacterium
AACCAGCCGCTGAAATCCATCGGCAAAACCACGGGCACGCCGATGTCTCCCATGTAGCCGGTGGCGTAGCGCGCAGGAATATTCATGCAGCGAAAAAACGTGATCGCGAGATGGCTAAAATCGCGGCAGACCCCGCGTCCGTCATTGTAGCAATCGAAAGCGGACTTCTTGTCGTCCGCGAAATGATAACCAAAAGTGATGTGTTGATGCACCCAATCGCAAATCGCCTGGGCGCGTGCCCAACCGGGAGGCGTCGAGCCGAAGAGTTCCCACGCGATGTTGGAAAGCTTGTCGACCTCGCAATAGCGGCTGGTGAGGAGGAACGGAAGGACGTCGTCGGGTAAATCCTGCACGTTCTGCTGGATCGCATCCGGGTGGACCGGATCCGGCGCGCCGCTGTCTTCGATCACGGTCTCGAGTGAGAGGCGGATGTCCCCGGCCGGAGCGAAGAGACGGGCGCAGCGATTGCCGTAGAGATCGATGAAATCGTGCACCGGCATTTCCGGCGTGACGGTTAATTTTTCCTCCGCCCGCAAATCCGCCTGTCGGGACGGGTGAACGTAGAGCATCAGGACCATTGGCGTCGGTCCGAGGAGCTGGAATTCGATGTCGAAGCCGATTTTGATGCGCATAATAACGGCCGCCGGGCGCGGCGGGGGCGCAACATACATTCGACGCCCGCTTTGTCATCCGCGCGCGGATTCCAGCGAAACTTTGCAGCGGTCGTTAGGTTCCGAATTCCGCTTGGACGGTGATCTTATCGGAAGCAGAAAGGCGCACCTCGCGCAGGCGAATTTCGCCCAACGGCAAAGCGAGAAGTGAAAAACTGCGGCCTTCCAGCTTTTGCAAGTGGGGCGAGAGGATCCCGCAGGCGAGCGATCCGATTGCGCCCTCACCGCCGCACTTAAGACCCGAGATCGTTGCCTTCAGATCCTGGTCGAGATTCAGTTCAGCCGCGATTCGGATCACGGTGCTGAAGAAGAGCTTGCGGGCTTTTACTCGGACCTCGCCGCTCAGGCTGCGGGCTCCTCGTTCCTGAAGGGACAGGCTCACGTCTTCGATCGTGACGCCTTGTTTTGCCGCCTCCACCGTCGCAACTGTTGCTATCGCCTGCTCGAGCTCGGCTTTAGCGGCGGCAATTTCGACGTGTCCCTCCGCAGCGCTTTTGAGGACAAGGACGATTTCCTGCGCGGCATCGCGGTTCTGATCGAACCGGACGTCGCGGGCGGAAAGAGCCAAATCGACTATGGCGGGTCCAATCGAGAGACGTGAGCCCGCGATGGTTAGATCTTGCACGTGAAGCGCTGGCGCGGCTTCGCCAACGGGCATGGCGGGCCGAGACGCCTCCGGCCGGATCGCCGCTCCATCCAGTGCGATGTGGACACTGCGGAGCGAGGGGTAAGCCTCGCTTTCGATCCGCACAGGTTCGGCCGTGGTTGAGAAGATGCGGCCCAGGCTTTGGTTCATCAATGTGGTGAGTTCCGAAGCGGTGCTGGGAAAAGTCTTGGTCTGGAGCGGAAACATGAAACAACAATCCGATGGGTGATCCCCGGCGTCCAACTTTGCCGCGCGGCAGGGAAAGAATGGCGAAAATCCGGTTGCAATCTCAGGGAAGGCCGCTAGCTTCCGCGTTCCTTTTATGGCGAAGACTTCCTGGTTGAATCGAAATGAACGCAAGCGCGCGACGGTAAAAAAATACGCCGCGATCCGGGCGGAGCTGAAGGCAAAAAAGGATTACGCCGGTCTTTCCGCACTCCCGCGGGATGCCAGCCCGACGCGGGTCGTAAATCGTTGCCAGGTGAGCGGACGGCGCCGGGCCTTTATCCGCCGCTTCAAAGTCTCGCGTCTCACTTTTCGCGAACTCGCGTCCGCCGGATTAATTCCGGGAGTGACGAAGTCGAGCTGGTAGCAGCCACCTCGGTGGCGTGGGTTTCGGATGCGACGGTCGCGTCCGTTCGATGAGCATTTCATCTTTAGTTTTAGCAACCGGCTGGCCGCTCGCTGCCGGGATCACGCACGAGTGGGACTCGGCCGGCGTCATTATCGTCAAGCTGGGCGTCATCGTTCTTTTGGTTGCGCTCAATGGGTTTTTCGTGGCGGCGGAGTTCGCCTTGGTGAAAATCCGCGGCAGCCAGCTCGAAACGCTGGCCGCGGAAGGAAACAAGCGCGCCATGACCGGGCAGCTCGTTATCGCGAACCTCGATTCGTATTTATCCGCATGTCAGCTCGGAATCACGCTGGCCAGCCTCGGGTTGGGTTGGGTTGGGGAGCCTTTCCTGGCGCAGATGCTGCAGCCAGTCTTCGCCGTTCTGCATATCGAATCGCCGGCGATTATCACGTCGATCTCATTCATGATCGCTTTCTCTGTCATCACCTTTTTGCACATCGTGCTCGGCGAACAGTCGCCGAAGATTCTCGCTATCCGTAAGCCGCTCCCGGCGACGCTTTGGGTGAGCGGGCCGCTTCGTTTCTTCTACGCGATTTTTAGTCCTGCGATCTGGTTCCTGAATGCTTCCTCAAATTGGGTGCTGAAGAATATTTTGCGCGTGCAGCCGGCGACGGAAGGGGAGTTAGCGCACAGCGAGGAAGAACTCCGCCTCATTCTGGACGAGAGCGAAAAATCCGACGAGGTCTCTACCCTCGGCCGCGACATCTTGGTTAACGCGCTCGATATGCGGCGGCGTGTTGTACGCGACATCATGACGCCGCGCGGCGATGTGATCTCACTCGATCTCGAGCAAACATTTGAGGAGAACGTGGCCAAGGCGCTGGCCTCCCGGCACACGCGTTTTCCGCTTTGCCGCGGACATCTCGACAACACCCTCGGGCTCATTCACATCAAGGAACTCGTTCCGATGATGCGCGATCCGCACCCTGACCTGCTGCGCATTCGCCGGGATGTCCTCAACGTTCCCGAGATGATGCAGCTCGAGAAACTGCTGAATATGTTTCTGACCAAACACGCTCATCTCGCAGTGGTGGTGGATGAATATGGCGGCACCGTTGGGATGGTGACATTGGAGAATGTGCTCGAAGAACTGGTGGGCGATATTCAGGACGAATTTGACGCGGAGAAAGCGGAGTTTCGCGAGATCAGCGAGAACGAATTCACGGTCGAAGGCGCGGTCGGTTTGTACGAACTCCAGGACATGGCCGACCTCACGTTGGAAAGCGCGGATGTTAGCACGATCGGCGGTTACGTGACGCATCTCCTCGGGCATTTACCGAAGCAAGGCGAGCAGGTCCGGATCGAAGATTACGTGGTCACGATCACGAAAAGTGATGGGC
>JBDUAE010000281.1:0-3288 GCA_040004805.1 Chthoniobacterales bacterium
TGGCGGTGCCGCCATTGCAGGTGGATGCAATGGTGCTGGAGTCGGTTTACCCGACCATCGAACGCGCGACCGAGAATCGATTGCGCAAATATCTCGGGCCGGCCGGGCGTTGGCTGGTGGGGCCTCTGCTTGCGACGATGCGATTGCAGTTGGGGGTGTCGGCGAAGGAATTGCGCCCGATCGATCACATCGGGGCGATCAAGTGCCCGGTCCTGCTGATTAACGGAGAGGCGGATGCGAATACGACGCGGGAGGACGCGGAATTCCTCTATGCAGCGGGAGCGGCTCCGAAGGAGCTTTGGTTAATTCCACACGCCGGCCACGTGGATCTGCACCTGGCGGCAAAGGTCGATTACGAGCGGCGGGTGGCGAGTTTTTTCCGGGAGATGATTCGCCGGCATTGAGACTGGGTCGGAGCGCGAGCGCGCTCAACCGATCTTTTTCCGGAAGCGGAGGGAGCAGACGCAGAACAGGAAGACGGCCATGCCCGTCATGATCGCGAGCGATTGCCAGTACTCGAAGAAGGTGGCGCCGCGCAGGATGATGGCGCGCATGAGAGCGATGAAATAGGTGGTAGGCATAGCGGCGCCGATCGCCCAAAAAACAGCCGGCATGGTCTCGCGCGGAAAAATGAAGCCGGAGAAGAAGACGCTCGGCAGAATGAAAGCCATCGACATTTGCAGCGCCTGCATCTGGTTCTCGGCCTTAGTCGCGACAAGCAGGCCGAGACTGAGCAGGGCGAAGACGTAGACGAAAGTGGAGATAAGCACGGCGACGATGCTGCCGGCAATGGGAACGAAGAAGACGAAGCGCATGATAGCGAACAGCAGAATGGCCATGGTCATGCCGAGACAGAGATAGGGGATCAATTTACCCAACATCAGCCCCCAACGGCTGAGCGGGCTAACGAGCAGTTGCTCGAGGGTGCCGCGTTCGCGTTCCCGGACCACGGCCATGGCGGTGGCGAAGGTGGTGCCGATTTGCAGGACGATGCCGATGACGCCGGGCACGAAAAAATTCGGGCTGCGCATGGTGGGGTTGTAGAGGATCTGCGGGCGGACCTCGACTGGGATGTGGCGGATGCCGCTTTCGCGCATGAGTTTTTGCAGCGAATCGGAGAGGGCGAGGGCGACGGCGGTGTTGAGCGCTTGCAAGGCGATGGTGGAATTGGAGCCGTCGATCAGCAACTGCACCTGCGCGGGATAGCCGGCGCGGACATCGCGGGTGAAGTGGGGCGGAATTTGCAGGCCGACGTAGGCGTTGCCTTTGCGAATCTCGCTCGCCATCTGCTCGGCGTTCTGGACCTGGCCGACCACGCGGAAGGTCTCCGTGTTTACGAAGCGATCGATGAACTGCTGGCTCTCGACGGTGTGGTCCTGGTTCAAGACGACCATGGCCATGTGTTTGACGTCGTTATCGAGGGCGTAGCCGAACGCGATCATCTCGATCAAGGGCGGGAAAAGCATAAAGAAAAGCGTGAGCGGATCGCGCAGGACGCTGATGAATTCTTTGAAGAGGATGGCGTTGAGGCCGCGGAAGGGTCTGCTCATGGTAGTGCGGACAGGCGGTCAGTGCGGCATTGTGACGGCTCAAAGCGGCGTGTCATTCTGAGCCGCGGAGACGGCGAAGAATCTCGCGCCGGCGCTGGCGTTTTCGATTTAGGGGACGCATTCATTGCATTTGCGAGATCCCTCTCCGTCCTTCGGCGGTTCGGGATGACGGCGGGGCAGGCACCGCGGGCTGGTAGAGCATCGCGGAAAGGTCGGACCAGCGTGAGTTCTTGGTTTCGACGAGCGCGTTCTTTTTGCTGCGGCGCCAGCCTTTAAGTTCTTTTTCTCGGGAAATCGCGTCGGACGGCCGCTCGAACGATTCGTAATAGACGAGGCGATTCAGCAGGTAGCGTTTCGTGAACCCTTCGATTTCGCCCTGCTGATGTTGCCAGACACGACGGACCAGGCTGTTGGTGACGCCGATGTAGAGGACGCTGCGGCCGGCGTTGGTCATCATATAAACGTAGAGCGTTTTCACTGAGTATGTGAGATCCTTCGCCGTCTGCGCGGCTCAGGATGACGGCGTTCGCCGGTTTTTCTCGGACGGAGGATCATGCGGCGGCGGATTTGGCCTGCTCGGCATGCTGATTCGTTAGGGCGACGAAGACGTCCTCGAGCGAGGGGCCGATTTCGTGAATTTCGGAATGGCTGATTCCGACGCCGTGCAGTCTTTCTTCGATTTGGGCGTCATTCACGCTCTCGTCCACCAGCAGGTGCATGGATTGGCCGAAGACGGTGGCGCTCTGCACGCCCCCGACTCCGCGCATCGCCTGCAAGGCGGTGGTGACGTGATCGCAGGTGACATCGAGCCGGCGTGTGCCGGGCGGATTGACCGCGTCCATCTGCTTCAAGTCGTCGGGTTCGCCGCAAACGACGAGGCGCGACATGTAAATATAGCCGACATGCGAGCAGCGTTCGGCCTCGTCCATGTAATGCGTTGTGACGAAGAGGGTCATGCCCTGGCCGGAGAATTCGAAGAGCAAATCCCAAAGTTCGCGCCGCGCCACGGGATCGATTCCGGCAGTCGGCTCGTCGAGAAAAAGAACGGTGGGTTTGTGCATGAGCGCGCAGGCCATGGCGAGGCGCTGGCGCCAGCCGCCGGAGAGGAGCGCGGCGCGGCGGTCGAGGTAGGGCTCGAGATGGGTTGTGGCGATGAGTTCGTCACGGCGCTTTTTCAGTGCGCTGCCGCCGAGGCCGTAGAGTTTGCCGGAGAAAATGAGGTTCTCGTTGACGGTTAATTCGTCGTAGAGGGAAAATTTTTGCGACATGTAGCCGATCATGTCTTTGATCGCGTCGCCGTCGCGAATGACATCGCGGCCGCCAATACGAGCGGTGCCTTCGGTTGGCTCAAGGATGCCGCAGAGCATACGGATGACGGTGGATTTGCCGGAACCGTTCGGGCCGAGAAATCCGAAGATCGAGCCCTTCTCGACCGCGAAATTAACGTGATCGACGGCGGTGAAGGCGCCGAAGCGCTTCGTGAGACCGTCGCTCTCGATCATGACTTCCGCCATTGGTCAGGGTGCGTTCGGAAATTTGACGTCAGCCGACATCCCGGCGCGCAGTTTATCGTCGCGGTTTTCGAGGCGAATCTTCACCCCGAAGACCTGGCGGATACGATCCTCGACGGTCTGGACATTGCGGGGAGTGAACTCGGCCTGTCGGTTAATTTGTTCGACCACGCCGCGAAAGCTCTCGTTAGGGAAAGAATCGACGCGGACGCTGACGGCCTCGTTTA
>JBDUAE010000282.1:0-3248 GCA_040004805.1 Chthoniobacterales bacterium
AACTCGTAACCAAGCCGGCTCGCGAGGCGTTGGCAGGTTTCTGGAGCATAGCCCTCGAAGTGATTGTTTACGAAAGCCCAGACGCCGTGCGTCTCTTCGACTTGGCGGGAGATCTTGAGGGCCCAACTATCCAGCGCCGCCTCGCGTTTCCAGAGCAGTTTTCCGTAGCGATGGACGCGTTCGCCAGTGCCGTCGTATTTAGTGGTGTAATCGCCGAGGAGCCGGATGTAGACGAAATCCGTCGTTTGCGGCCAGGGCTCGAAGGGCGCCAGGTTTCGCTCGCTCAACGGACTCGTGTCGGCCCAGACCCAGCAAATGCGGTGCTTGGTGAGCAGACGAATGATCTGCGGGCGGTGCCAGCCCGGATGACGAAACTCGATCGCGTACCGAAAATCGTGCGGCAGTTGTTCGAGAAAATTACGCAGAGCAGGCCGGCCGGCATCGGGCGCGAAAGAGGGCGGGAGCTGGATGTGGATGACTCGAAGTTTTTCGGCCAACGGCTCCATCACTTTCAGAAACGCCGTTAGCTCCGGGGTGCAATCGCGCAGACCGCAAGCGTGCGTGATGGCACGCGGCAGTCTGCAGGCAAAACGAAAGGAAGCCGGCGTCGATTCCGCCCAGCGCAGAACGGATTCTTCCGAGGGAGCCTGATAGAAGGTCGAGTCGAGCTCGACCGCCGGAAAGTAGCGCGCATAAAACTCGATCCAGCGCTCCGGCGGCAGATCGGCCGGATAGAAGGCGCCGCGCCATTCTTCAAAACTCCAGGCGCAGGAGCCGAGTCGGATTTTTTGTTGAGCGTTGAGATTCAAAATAGGGCTTTAAAATGAATCGAAGACGCGGGCGCGGAAGCGGGTGCCTAACTTGACGAAGACAGCAAGGTTATCTACCCTGCCCGAGCCAATGCACGACCGTTTTTCTCCCTATTTCTGGCGCCTTCTTTTGGCCTTCCTTCTCGCCTTTCCTGCTTTGAGCCCGGGTGCTGTAGTTTTCCGGCCGGGAAAGAAAGCGCGTTATGTCGCTCCGGGGGAGGAGAACGTAAATGCCAATGCCCGCGAGCTTTTCCAGATCGCGCAGGGCGCGGAAAACTCGGGCGACTTTGGCCGCGCGATGAAGGCGTACCGGAGCTTGGTCCGCCGGTATCCGAAGGACACGCTCGCGGATGGCGCCGCCTTTCAATATGCGGCTTTGCAGGAAAAGCATGGGGATCCTTTGAAGGCGGCGGAGGCTTATCGGGTGGTGGTGGAAAAATACCCGAAGAGCCCACGCTTCGAGGAGTCGATCGAAGCGCAATTCCGGATTGGCGAGACTTTTCTCAAAGGCAAAAAAGTTAAATTGTTTGGGATTCCGATGAAGGGCTCGATGGATCAGGCGATCCAAATTTTTGCGGCGATCGTGCGGACGGCGCCGTACGGGAAATATACCGCCCGGGCGCAATTCAATATCGGTCTCGCGGCGGAAAAACAGGGTAACGCCGAAAGCGCGGTGGCGGCATACACCGCGGTGTCGGAAAAATTCCCGAACGATCCGGTGGCGGCAGACGCGCAATATCAGATCGGCTATCTCTGGTTTAAGGCGGCTCGCAGCGGCACCTACGATTCTAAGGCTGCCGCCAGCGCCAAGATCGGCTTTCAGGATTTCCTGCATCGCTATCCGAAAAGCGAAAAGGTTGCGCAAGCCCGCGAGAATTTGCGCATTCTCGATCAGAAGCAGACGAGTGATGCATTTCAGATCGCGAAGTTTTACGATAAACAAAAGAATTACCGTGCGGCGGTCATCTATTACAATGACGTGATCCGCCAGCAGCCCGGCTCGAATCAAAGTGATCGCGCCAAGAAAAGAGTAGCGCAATTGCGGGCGAAATTGGGCGACGCCGTTCTGCAATCCGCCGCCCTCACCGCGGCCACGGCAAAAAAGGCAAAGGCTGTGCCGCCGCCATCCCGTCACGAAGAAAGCAGCTCTCCGATGATGCATACTTCACCCGACGACGTAGCGCCGCTTCCGCCGCCGGAGGCGGATGAATCGTTGCCGCCGCCCGCTTCGCTCACTCCTTCGACGACGCTCGCTCCGGACGTCCCGGCGGCGGAGCCGTCGCCTACTCCTGAGGCCACGGCATCGCCGGAGCCGTGAAAGCTTTCTCGTGTGCCCTTTTGCTGGCGGCCACGCTTTGCGGCTGCGCCGGCTATCACATTGGCGAGATTAAGCCGCAGTATCTGAAAGGCGTCCACACGATTGCGATCCCGACTTTCAAGAACGGGACTTATCTCCCGCGGATTGAAGTGTTGGTCACGAACACTGTGATCAAGCAGTTCCAACAGGACGGTACTTTCCGAATCGCTAATGAGGAGAACGCCGACGCGGTTTTGCATTGTACCATCGCCAGTGTCGGCCGGCATCCCGCGCGTTCCGTTCGCGGTAACGTGCTGGCCACCACCGAATTCAATCTCGCCCTGATCGTGAGCTATACCCTTGTCGGCCGTGATGGAAAAGCTCTCACCGGGCCGATTAGCGTCGCAGGTACGACCAGCTTTTTCGTTGGCGCCGATGTGACGACCGAGGAAGGTCAGGCCCTACCGCTGGCGGCGGAGGACATGGCCGTGCGGCTTGTCAGCCAGCTGAGCGAAGGCTGGTAAAAATCGTGCGCAAAGGCGAGGAAAAGCTCTGGACGATTCTCAACGATAAACTCGACCTTCTCCGTGCTGCCGGCCAGCTGGCGGACGCGGTGCGGGTAGGGGAGACGGCGCTGGATTTGGCCGGCCGCGCTTTTCCGCCCGGCGACCCGTCTCTGGCTCTCAGTCTCGAGAAACTCGGGCAATTGCACGACCAAGCCGGCGACCGCGTGGCGGCCAAGCCTTACCTCGTCCGCGCGCACGAGATTTTGGCTAGGGCCGAAGTACCGAATCACCGTGGAATATACCGCTCGGCGCGTCGACTCGGCTTTCTCTGCGAAGACCTGAAAGAAAGCGAAGAAGCGATTTCTTATTACGAAAAGGCGATCGAAGCCGCCACTAAGTTGAGCGATCTGCCCTATTCGGATTTCGGCACCATGTTGAATAATGTGGCGGTACTTTATCGCAATTCGGGACGACAGCGCGCGGCCGAACCTTATTATTTGCACGCCCTCGATCTTTACGAAAAGCAACTCGGCCCCGAGCATTCGGATGTGGCCTCAGTCCTGAATAATCTCGCCGTTTTTTACACGAACGAACGCCGTTATGACGACGCGGAGCGCACCCACCTGCGCGCCCTCG
>JBDUAE010000283.1:0-3241 GCA_040004805.1 Chthoniobacterales bacterium
AATCGCGGCCGTTTCCTAAAGGACGGGAACGAAGAGGTCACACCCATGCCCAAGCCAAAAGCAAAAGTCGCCCAGCGGCGCCCGACGAAGACAGCAGCAAAACGTAAGAGCCCAGCCAAGGCTCCAGCCCGTACTGCCGCGAAAGCGAGCTTAAGGCGCAAACCAGCCACCAGCATTCGAAGAGGCAGTTCGTCCAAAGGAGGATCGCTCGAGCAATTCAATTCCGAGCTGGTGCGGCAGGCGGGTGAAATCCATGACAAGCTGGTTACAGTCGGTCCGGGGATCACGCTCAACAATGCCGAGCCTCCCGAGTTTTACCTGGCTCAGATGGTGAAACTGGGCGTGCTCAGCGAAACGGAGGCCGACGAGTTGAAGGAACTCTCCGGCGAGGTGCAAAAGAATTCAGCCACCGCCAATTCGCGCGTCGAGCAAATGGGAGTGTTCATCGTCAAGAATGGCAAGCGAGGACACATGGCGCAAACGCTGGCCGGGATTGCGATCGCCAGCGCGAAAAAAGCGGCTACCACGAAGCTCTACTCCGTTGCCGGCTCAGATTTCTGGGGAGCGGTGGTCGGCGGGGTTGCTGGCGCCGTTGCCGGTGAGATCGTTACGAAAAGCACGCCGGGCGCTATTGTGGGCGGGGTTGCCGGCGCCATCATCGTAGGCGGACTGGCGTCGGCGGAAGCGTAGATTTAGATACTTCGCTCGACTCGCTTGCAGGCCCTGGAACAACGCGACTTCCAGATTCCAAACAACCTTCCGACAAACCGCTCGCCGTCTCCGCCGTCCTCATGTCACACTTTAGACCTATGACGACTCGTCTCTGGATCTGGAGCCTTGGATTAATGCTGTGCCTGTTGTGGATCGCGCCGACAGCGCAAGCGAATCCCGGCGACCTTTTTGTCGCGCAGTCACTGTATAATGCCGGGAACGACATCATCAGAATCGGTCCGGATGGCAGCCAAAGCGTTTTTGGAACCGTCACCGGCTCGGTCTACGGGCTTACTTTTGACCCTGCTGGTAATATGTTCGCATCAGCCAGCTACGGAGGCCAAGGCACCATTTACAGGTTCACACCAGACGGCACCCGAAGCATTTTTGCCTCCGGGGCCTTCACTACCGGCGGCATCGCTTTCGACGCCTCCGGAAATTTGTTCCTCGCAGACGAGGCCCATTCGCGCATCCTGAGATTCAATTCCGAGGGTGCCATGAGTGTCTTTTCAGACCAGTCCCAAAACCCCTTAGGAATAGCTTTTAATAGCTCCGGTAATCTTTTCGTATGCAGCATCGGGACGAATTCTCTCGACGAGTACACCCCAGGGGGCGCACATCAATATTTCGCACTCGGCCTTCGTTTCCCCTGGGGACTGGTGATCGACCAGAACGACACAATTTTTGTCACGACCTACGAAGTGCGGGACAACGTTCCATTCGCCTCGATTGTGAAAATCTTCACTGATGGAACGCGCAGCGTTCTCTTCGAGATGGAGGGAGGGTTTAACGGGCTGACCATGGATGACGCCGGCAACCTCTACGCCTCCGAGGGATATACGAACTCCATCATTCGAATCACGCCGGATGGACAGGGCAGTGTGTTCGCGTCAGGATTGATTGAGCCGGTGGCGCTGGCGTTTGCCCGCGGAATTCCGGAGCCGAGCGTTTCTGCGCTCATCCTGTGTGTCGCCGCGATTTTTGTCGCGCGGCCAGCCGCAGTCCGTTTCCGAAAGGCACCGCGGATGCGGCGCGTTGGATAGCAAGGCGGGGTGGCTACAAGCGACGCAACCTCCGCACAGACAACGCACCGCTGGCGCTGGTGGGTGCACCTCATTCTGATCGGCGGATTCTTCCTTCCGTTTGTCCTCTTCTCCCACGAGCGCGCTGGACCGTCGCTCGGGAATAACACCCGCGACCTCCTCACTTCCTCTGCGACCAATATCGGCGTCTTCGCCCTGGTCTTCGGAGTCGCCTGGCTCATCTCGCGCGCCTCATCCGACCAGATGTTCCTGCTCTGGCGCCCCGGTTGGTGGGTCGCGCCGCTCGGGCTCGCCTACTCCCTGCTCATTCGCCTCTTCGTCGGGATCGTAGCCATCGGCGTCGTCGCCGTGTTGCTTGCCACCAAAGTCGTGACGCAGGAAACGCTGCAGCAACTTAGCCCCACGAAGATGGTCGATGTCGGGAAGATCGTCGACGTTTCCGCGATGCAACATCAGCCGCCCTACTTCTGGCTCACGGTCACCTTGGTTAGTTTCGTCGTCGCTGGTTTACGCGAAGAACTCTGGCGCGCCGGCACACTCGCCGCGATGCGCGCGCTCTGGCCGCGTCTCTTCGCTACGCGTGCGGGCGAAATCGTTGCCGTGGCGATTATCGCGGTTGGATTCGGCGCCGCTCACATCGTCATGGGACCAATCGCTGCCATCCTCGCCGGCCTGCTCGGCTTCCTGCTCGGCCTCATCATCATCTTCCATCGCTCCATCTGGCCCGCAGTGATCGCCCACGGATGCTTCGACGCGCTCAGTTTCGCCCTCCTGCCGCTCGTGCTTGGGAAACTGCAACACCTTACCTAACCAAGAATCAGGGGCCCGCAGCGGCTAAGCGCAAAACCGCGAGCGTCCCCACGCCGCAACCTGGGCCTAAAACGGCGACTTCACCACGCCGCCGTCCACGCGCAGGGCGGTAAGTCACTCTCGTATGTTCCATCGAGCAGCACGAGGTCGAACGCGCCTAAAGGGCTGTTTCTGATCAGGTAGATAAGCCCCTACTCTGCGTCGGGATTACCCCGGCAATTCGAAGACGCGTTGGTTGTCCGGCGTCTCCTCCTTCGCCTTCTTGAAATTCAAATCGGGCTCGTAATCCGGATGCTCAGCTCGTTGCGTGTTGTCGAGCAGGCCCTCGATCGTCAGCAATTGCACGCGCGCAAACTTCTTCCCCGCCTTGCTCTCATAGAAGCCGGCCGAGGCCGCGTCCTTCACCATCGCGGGCGTCGGTGAATCCAGCGAGATGAACAACGCAATGTCCGCCTTCTCGCGTTCGCGCACGTGATTGAGTGCGCGCACATCGTCCGGCTTGATCCCACCGCCCTTCACGCTCACCACGATCTTGCGCACCTCCTTACGATCGAGATCGCGGAAGAATTTCACCCCATCGATCCCGGTATCCGCGCCTTTCTTCTTTCCCTGGAACGGCTGAGCCTCCACCAGCGACACCGCCCACCACTGGAATTGATACTTGTCCCGCAGCGCCA
>JBDUAE010000284.1:0-3239 GCA_040004805.1 Chthoniobacterales bacterium
ATGAGTGCGAGCGCGATCTCGGCCGGCGTTTCAGCGCCCAAATCCAGACCGGCCGACGTTGCTTTCCAAGCCTAGGCAGGAAGCGAGGCGTCGCTCCAAGCTCGGTGCGCGAGATTCCAACCGTGAATCGGAGTCTTGCGTTCGCGCAACGCCTCGCCGCTGGCATCGGCGAAGGTCGTTTGAATTTCCGCGATGAGTGCGAGCGCGATCTCGGCCGGCGTTTCAGCGCCCAAATCCAGACCGGCCGGCGAGAAAAGCTGGGCGTGAATAGACGCGCCACTGTCGGCTAAATCGCCGAGCAACTGCTCGCGCCGGCGCCGCGGTCCGAGCAGACCGACGTAACGCAAATCGAGGGATAACAAGTGCCGCAGGGCCGCGCAGTCGCGTCCATAATTATGCGACTTCACGATCGCCGCAGTGCGGTCGTCCGTCGCGATCTGGAGCAAGTCGGTCGCCTGCTCCACTTCCAGCACGGACCATCCGAGTTCGCGGGCGAACGCGCCGAGCGGCGCGCTGTCCGGACCGTGTCCGAAGAGGATTAATTGGATCGGCGGCGCTATTTCTTGGAGGAAAGCGCCGTCGGGTATGGCTTCCTCCGCGCTCAGGAATCGGCTGCCAAGCTGCCCTACTTCCTTTTCGAAAATCGTGACCGCCCGGCGGGTGCGACGTTGCGCCAAGGCGTCGCGGAGCTCGGACACGAACGACTCGTTAGCCACTTCGATAAAAATCTCGATCTGACCATGGCAACCGAATCGGCGCCGCGTATCGAACTCCAATAAAACCGGCACGCCCGAGCGCAGCACGGCCTGCGCAGCACTCGTCACTTCATCCTCGAGGCAGCCGCCGCTCAGCGAGCCGACTCTCGTGCCATCGGCGCCGATCAACATCCGCGCGCCGGGCCGGCGGTAACTGGAGCCATGCGTGCGCACGAGCGTCGCGAGCGCGACGGGTTCACCCCGTTGCGCTTCCCAAGCCCGAATGATGTCGACGAGTTCTTTCATTTCAAACCGGGACTGAAAGATTGGGTGGAGTGCGTCGCACCGTGAACACTCGCATTACGCGATCAACTTATCCGGGGTGATCGGCAAATCGCGGACGCGCTTCCCGGTGGCGTGAAAAACCGCATTCGCGACTGCAGCCGCGATCCCTGTATTACCGATTTCGCCCAGTCCGCGCGCGCCGATTGGATTGAAGGCAAAGTCGGGTTCTCCAACGAAAGTGACGTCGATCTGCGGGATATCGGCATTGGTAGGAACGTGATAGTCGGCAAGGTTGCGCGTCACGGGCAAACCCGTCGCGCCATCGTACGCCGTCTCTTCGGTCAAGGCCATGCCGATGCCCATGACGACTCCGCCGATGATCTGACTCCGGGCGGTTTTGGCGTTCACAATTCGGCCGCCGTTGATCACGCTGACGACGCGCGTCACTTGTACTCGTGGCAGCAGCGGATCGATTTTTACCTCGCAGAAATGTGCGCCCCAGGATTGAAACGCGAGTTTTTTATTCTCCTCGGGCGCGTGCAGTTTGCTTTCCACTTCGATCGAATCGCGGCCGGCGCGGCGCAAAATATCGACATAGCTATCGGAGGTGGTGGGATCGCCTTTCATCCCGATCCGCCCGGGAGCGACCATCCCGATGTTGGCTGCCTTTAAAGTGTGAAGCGGCGATTTTGGATCTTTCACCGCCAATTCTGCAAGCGCGGTGTGGAGGAGAACGGCCACCTCATGGATCGCGGTCCCGACTGTGCCGGTCGAATTCGAGCCGCCCGCGACCGGGCCGAAGGGAAAGTCGGATTTGCCCAATTGGAAGGTCACGTTCTCAAACGGAATTCCCAACTGCTCCGAAGAAATTTGCGTGAACGCCGTGTATGCGCCGGTGCCTAGATCGTGGGTCGCGCATTGCACGATCGCGTTGCCGTTGGCCTTGAGTTGCACTTTCGCGGCCGCGCTCATTTTGTGCGCAGGATAGGTGGCCGTGGCCATGCCCCAGCCCAGAAGGAGATCGCCATCGCGCATTGATTTTGGCTCCGCCTGGCGCCGGGCCCAGCCAAATTTCTCCGCACCGATTTGATAGCAATCCTTCAAAAACTTCGCACTGAAAGGCACATCTTTTGTCGGATGTTTTTCGTTGTAATTGCTGAGACGCAATTGCAGCGGATCCATCTTTAGAGCGTAGGACAGCTCGTCCATGGCCGACTCCAGAGCGTAAGTTCCCGGGCATTCACCGGGTGCGCGCATGAAGGTGGGAGTCGCCACATTCACTGGATAAATTAGTTCATCGATGTCGATCGCCGGACTCTCGTAGACGATGCCGGTGGAACGCGCACCGCAGGACTCGATGAAGTGTCCGCAGGTCGAAGTTAGGGTTTCACTCACATGCTGCATCGCTTGCAGTTTTCCATCGCGATTCGCGGCCAGCGCGATGCGTTGGCGAGTTGGCGTGCGATGTCCGGTGCCGGTAAACATTGCTTTCCGCGGAAGGTGAAATTTCACCGGAACGCCCGCCATTTTTGCGGCGGTGGCCGCAAGAAAAACGTGCGGCCAGACCGCGCCTTTGCAGCCGAAGGCTCCGCCCACGAATGGACAAATCACGCGGACATCTTCGATCTTCAGGTCGTGCGCGCGCGCCAACATACTCTGCACCCCTTTCACGAATTGGGTGGAGTCGTAGACGGTTAATTTCTTCTCGCCTTCCCAGACCGCAATCGTGCCCGACATTTCGATTGGATTGTGCGTCTCCGTCGGCGTGAGGTAGGTCTCTTCGATTTTTACCAAATCGGCGTTTTTGAAGGCCGCTTCGACATTGCCTTTTTTGATCTGGTTTTTTTCGTCCTGATTTTTCTTCGGCTTCTTCACGTCGCCACCCGCCGCTTCCATCGAGAGCACCGCTGTCTCCGGCGCGTAACTCACACGGACGAGTGAAGCCGCGTAATGAGCCTGCTCGATCGTCTTCGCGATGACGAGGGCCACATACTGGCCTGCGTAGTGCACCTGCGCGTCGCTTAAAGGAAGACGCTCTTCATTGCGAATCCCATGCATCATATCGCCCTTCTCTTTCGACTCCTTCACTTTCGGAGTGTTGAGATGGGTTAGAACTTTCAAGACTCCCGGCGCCGCTTCGGCTGCTTTGGTGTCGATCGAAGTAATCTTGCCTTTCGCGATATTACTTTCGACCGCCCAGGCGTGCGCGCAGTTCGGGACGTCGAATTCCACCGCGTATTTCGCGGCGCCAGTCACCTT
>JBDUAE010000036.1:0-10873 GCA_040004805.1 Chthoniobacterales bacterium
ACGAGCGCGAAGGCGTAACTGGCGCGGTCGCGCATTTTCAAATAATGCGACCGCGCGGTGGCGGGCAGCGGTGGCAATTCGACCGCGATGATCATTTCATCTGGCTGCAAATTGGTGTCGATATTTGGGGTTTCGCCCGGCAACCGATGAAAATCCGTGATCGCGATTGCGCGTTCGCCTTTGGGGCCCTGCACCCGCACGACCGCATCGAGCGCGGCTAGGGCCACGTTCTGATCGCTGGGATTCGTGGCGATGCATTGATCGCTCTGACCGAGGATGGCGTGGATACGGTTAAATCCGTGCAACGCGCCGCAGCCGCTGCCGGGATTCCGCTTATTGCAGGCGGGGAAAGCCGGGTCGTAGAAATAATAGCAGCGCGTCCGTTGGAGCAGATTCCCTCCAGTGGTGGCCTTGTTTCGCAATTGCGGGCTGGCACCGGCGAGCAGCGCCTGACTCAACACCGGATAGCGTTGGGTCACGAGCGGATGCTCTGCCACATCGGAATTACGCGCGAGTGCGCCTAAGCGGAGACCGCCGCCGGGCATCTCTTCCACCTGCGCGAGGGAGAGACGATTGATGTCGACTAAATGTGTCGGGGTTTCGACTCCCATCTTCATCAGGTCGATGAGGTTCGTGCCGCCACCCAAGAATTTCGCTTTTGGATCCGCGGCGATTGCGCTGATGGCCTGCTGCGCGTCATCCGCGCGTGCATAGGTAAAAGGATTCATGCGCCTTTCGCCGCGACCTCCTTGATCGCTTCGACGATGTTAGGATAGGCGCCGCAGCGACAGAGATTGCCGCTCATCCATTCGCGGATTTCCGCATCGTCCTTGGTGTGACCTTCCTGGACACAGGCGACCGCGGAACAAATCTGACCCGAAGTGCAATACCCGCATTGGAAACCATCGTGCTCGAGAAATGCCGCCTGCATGGGGTGCAAGTTTTCGCCTTGGGCCAAGCCCTCGATCGTCGTGATCTCGTCGCCCTCGTGGGCCACCGCCAGGCAGAGACACGAGTTAACGCGTCGGCCGTTCACGAGGACGGTGCAGGCGCCGCACTGCCCGTGATCGCAGCCTTTCTTCGTGCCCGTGAGCTGAAGATGTTCGCGTAACGTGTCCAACAGTGTCGTCCGCGGATCGAGCGAGAGCGTGTGCTCCGCATTGTTGATTTTTAGATGCACCGGCATTGTGCCAGCCGCCACCGCCGTCGGCGCACTGGTGGCTGCGGCGGCGGGAGTGACTTCCTGTCCAACCGCCAAGCGGATTAGTCCCGGACCGAGTGTCAACGCGGCGCCTGTCCCAGCCGCTCGTTTCAAAAATTGCCGACGCGTCTCCGGGCTGCCGAAGATCAGCAGATCGTCCAAGGCTCCAGAAGATGGACGCGGGACCGAATCTTGAGGTTCAAGAGGATTGGATTCCGACATGCTCAGAATTATAAACGCTATCCGACGGGCTGTCGGATGCAGATTAGCATAGGTTCACTCTGCCTCGTCAGGTTTTTGGCAGCGAATCCGATGCGTCGGGGCGCGGTATCTCGTTTCTAAACGCCAAAGAGATTTGGAAGTCCATCTTTGACATAATCCGGGAGGTTCACTTGCTCGCGGAGTCGATCGAGGAATGTCGTGTCGTCCGCGACGGTGAGCCGTTCGAGCTTCTCCGACTGGAGTTCCTGAGAAAGCGGAGGGCGCACTGCCGCCATAGCCGCCGCCTGCCTGGGACTGAGCAAAGGCATCGCCGTGAGGTGACCTTTGTAGGGTAAATGAGGCCGCGAAGCCGCGCCCGCCGGCTCGTCGTGGTCCAGGACAAGCGACCACTTCGCTCCAGTCGGCTCCAGGATGGACTTCATAAATTGCGGCGACGGTCGCTCGAACATCTTGGCCAGTTCCGGTAGGCGCTGCAGGCCGTCCGATAGTTTATCCGACGCCTGACGAAGTGTCAGCGCGCCCACATCCATATCGGCGCTGTCCTCGGCGAGCGCGATTATTCGCGCCTCTCCACCCACCTTCCATTCTTCTTGCGGCGAACCCATCCCTTTCATCAGTTCGATCGTTCCGTAGCGCCGGAGGCCATCGATTAACACGAGCGAAATATCTGTCTCGAGCGCGGCGATCAGGTGATCGTAGGGATCGTGTTGCACACCATTGATCACGAGCAGGTCGGCACGTTTTCCCTGTTCAATGGAACCGAGGACAGTTTCCCATTTCAAAATTCTGGCCGCGTCTACAGTAGCCATGGCCACCAATTGGCGCGCGGTAAAGACATCGCCTTTTGCTGCGCTCACCAAGCTGGCCACCTTCAGTTCGCCCAGTAGATTCTTGCTCCCGCTGGGCGCCCAGTCCGAGCCCAAGCCAATCTTGATTCCACTCGCTTGGGCGGCGGCAATATCCGCTGTCTCACCGTATAAGAGAAGGTTACTCAACGGTGACCAGACCATGGAGGCTCCGTGGCTTTGCATAACCGCGAAGTCCTCCGGCAAGAGGGCGACGCTGTGAATCCCGACGAGCGAAGGAGCGATGGCCCATTGGTCGTTAGCGAGATGAAGGGCCAGAAAATGCTCCCGGGCCGACCGGTCGGTGCCTTCGCTGAGATGCAGCAATAAACAGGAGGCGTTCTTAAGTCTGGCCATGAACTTCTCCGCTTCCTTCGCTGCGATATCGGGAATGTGGGTGGACGCGGCGCGGACGTTGAGATCTCCGGGCGACTCCACGTTGCGCACCAGTCCGCGATAATGCCGCATGATCCCGGCATTACTGGACAAAGCGATCCCTTGCGAAGTGGTGACTCCGCCAAGAAGGCATCGGCATTCCACGAATCGCACGATGGCGTTCACATACTCGGGCAAGCGCCCCAGGACCGACATCGGGCCGGTTACGAGCTTGTGGTAATCCGGTGTCGCCGGCCCACTCCACTGATTTCGATTCGCGAACTTCTTGGGGACTTTCCAAAGGGGAAGTGCATTATAACTAAGATGGTTGTGCAGTTCGATCAGGCCCGGAAAGATGCTCCCGCCGGTACGGATCGTATTAGCGCGATCAAAATCCGGTGGTGCCGGCGCCGCCGAAGGCAGCACGGCGATTATCGCGTTTCCTTTGATGTAGACGACGCCGTCGGATAGGACGGTGCCCGGCGCATCCATCGTAACAATCCGGCCTTGCAGCGCGATGGTCTGAGACGTTGGGGAAAGAGGAGGCACTATAACTCCGTTAAGTGATCAACTTTAATCGCCAGTCGATGCGGGAAGTCCGTTCCATCCGTCTGACTTAATCAGCCGGGTCTCGCGAAATGCTGCTCTTCGAAGGATAAAAGAAGTGCAGGAACGGGTGAGCTGCTGCGGAATGGGATTGGTTATCCAGGCCCAGGGCAAGTTGCAGAGAAAAGTCGAGTGACTTGTGGTTGCCATCATTATCGAACGGCTCCAGTGCGGCCAGGTTACGGAACCAGTGGAGCTTCTGTTGATCCGTCCCCGAGGGTAACATGTTTTTGGCCTTAGGTTGCTCGGCGACGCTGTGGCAACTGAGACAGGAGGAAACTGAGTTATCGACCGGACCGTTACCCCGGCCGGCCCAGCCGAGAACATGAGGCGCGGAGGAAGATGCCGCTAGGCCGGAGCGATAGGCAACGACAGGTGCATTGGGGTTAATCCAGGACTGTTGGGGTACGTGCCCCTGCGTCGGATCGTAATTCGCCGGGGTGAACGTCGGATCGTTTCCCCACATTAAAGTAACCGGAGTGAGGCGGCGCCACGGATCTTGGGCGGTGGCACCTTGATCGAATTGGAAGGTGCCGAAGATCCAACCTCCTTCGCTGGAGCGGTTATCCTTTACCGCGATGTCGATCTGGAGCAGGCGCACTTTGCTGTTGCGGATCTGGTTGGCGTCATTCGAACGCGTCGTATCCGCAATCCATTCCGGGGAGCCATCAAGGTAGGGCACTTGATCTTTGGTCGCGGTGGTAAAGAGGAGTTTGAATGTCACCGTCCCCTCGGGAAACACGGCCTTGCTGGCGTCGGGATGCCTCGGATCGGCCCAAACGCGTCCAATCGCGAAGCCTCCAGGAGCATTGTAAAGCCCAACCGCGAAATTATGGAAGCTGCTCGTCTGCGTCGCGGCGAGTTCGCGCGCCCGAGAGACCCGCTCGCCCGTTAGTCCGTGAGTGAATTCACGTCCATTTGGTCCCGGATGCAGCCAGGGAGCGTGATACCATTTGCGCGTGTTGTTAGCCTGGCCTCGGAACTGCACCGCCAGGTTGCCTTCGTAACAATAGTCGATCACTGCCTGCATGTACTCGGCCGGGTGCAGATGAAAATCGATCGCCTTCCAAGGTTGGACCAGCGTGGACGATGGCGCCGTCGCGGGATAGTCCTGGCTCAAAACGAAAACCGGGTCACCCGCTGAGGGGTTCCAATTTGGCGGGGGCGAATAGCTGCAATCGGGGAAAGATGCGGCGACGGCGGAGCTGAAAATGAACGGGAACAGAAAAGCGAGGGGTGATCTTTTCATGGCCATGAGTTGTAGGATTAGGTTAGCTGACGGATAGTAAATCAGAGGGCCGCGAGAAGATTCACGCCGTGCGGGCTGCCTAAGCCGGTGCAGGCATCCCAACCTAATTTTGCCTTGTAGCCGATCACCGTGTTGACCCCGTTCTCGCCCTCGGTGATGTCGCGCAAAGCATTCGCGGATGACTTGAGCGCGTAGAGCTTGGGAGTAACAAACCCAAGCGGCTCCTTTCGCTCCGAGTTGAGCACTGCGATCAGCCCAGCCCAAAGCGGTGACACCGCGCTGGTACCACCGATAACCTGTTCGGTGCCGTCGACGCGGACGATGAAGCCGGTCTCACTGTCGGCGTTCCCGCAGATGTCGGGCACGCCCCGCCCCGTCTTGCCGCCAGGATTGATCGATTTTGGGACGCCGATTCCTTTCTGATAGGAGGGTCGAGCAAAGAACTCGCTAACGCCGCCGCCGGTAGCCCAGCCGTCGTGATTATTCCAGACTGTCTCGGAAGTAATCCCGGTAGAGTTGGCGATAAGCCGCGTGCCGCCGCACGAGAGGACATTCGGACTGGATGCGGGAAAGTCGGCATTAGCCCGTTTCTCGATCGGATCGTCAGTATCCGGTGCCCCATGGTCTCCGGCCGAAACGGTAACGGTGATGCCCATCACCGCGGCGTCCATGCAAGCGCTGTCGAAGTCGGTCTTGGCCTGGTCGGTCCAATCCTTCTCCGCCGCGCCCCAGCTGATTGAAATCACCAGCGGCTTCCGGACGTTATCGTGGATGGCGGCATTGAGGGCGCCGAGAAAGCCTTCGTCGGTATTCGGAGCAAAGTAGACGGCGAGTTGCGCGCCCGGCGCCACCGCGCCCGCGACTTCAATATCGAGCATGACCTCGCCATTAGCGTCTTTGGTCGGGCCGTCCGGCTCGTTGTGTCCGCCATTCACCGACACCGCGGTGATGCTCGGTTTCTTTAGTTTGAGCTTTTTAAAATAGGCCGTGAGGTCCTTGGTGCGGAAGCCGCCGCCTAATTCCACGATGGCGATACACTGACCGGCGCCCTGGTGGCCAGACGGGAAGTGGTACAATTCCGCAACTCGTGGCGGGGTCAGCGGCTTCGCTCCGTCGGCTCGGGGTAACACTCCTTTTTTCGTGGTGCGAACGCGGAAATGCGGATGCGCCTGCGGACGGTTATCGAGACCGAAGACGCCTTCGATCACCTTTAGCAATTCCTTCGGCACGCTGATGCTCCCGGTGCGTCCGCGGAAGGTCTGCTTACTCGTGGACATCTTGTAACAATGCAGCTTCACGCCAAACGCGCTCTGCATCGACGCGACTGGACCGGAGAGCCGGACTGCGCGTTGCGAGATACTGCTCTGCATAACGTCAAGCCCATGCTCGTTCGCGAACTGCTCCACCTTTGCCATATCTGCGGGATCGGCGCCGTAGGCGACGCGGAATTGCTCACGCGTTAATGGCTTGGCGCTAGCTTTCGGAGCGCCCGCGCCGTTCTTTCGCCGAAGCCGGATGGTTACTTCGATTCGCTCCGCGGGAGGCATGTCGCCGGCGAGTTTCGCGTCCTTGGGAGCTGCTTTTTGAGTTGCGGGAAGAACCGCGCGTGTGGGAGTGCTTTTCTTTTTCATGGGGGGATGTGGGGTTTCGATTTCTAAGAGAAATTCCTCAACCGCTGAGGCGGATTCGCGAACAGCCGGCGCAAGGGAAATCACGTCCGGTTAGAAGAGCTTCTTCTACGGAATCCCGGGAAACGCTGCGGGAGAGCGGTTTCATACGGCCAAGGTCTAAAAGGCTAACGACCCACTTTCGCGGGGTCAAGACTTCTCTTGGACTGTCCCGGACCAGAAACGATCCCTGCGTGCGTTCGCTACAACGTGGGCGGCGTTGGAGTTATTTCGGCTTCGTCAGAAGCCTCATCGTCGGCTGGCGCCGGTGCCGTCGAGTCTGCGCCTTTCGTGGTGATCACAAGCTTGTCGGCTGTTACCTCCATCGCTTTGACGTTGCCCCAAAATTCCCGCGATCTTTCATTCTCGCGCAGTGACTTCTCGAAGCCCTGGTTGAAACTGCTGTTAAAAGAGCTGTCTAAGCTGTGGAGGAACTTGAGTGATAAATCGCGTCCGTTCACGTTCAGCGAGCGGAGATTGAAAACGAAGGCGTCTTCCGAGAACAGGAAGCCAAAGCGAGCCGTGCCATTGAGCCAGCGATGACGAATCTTCGGAATCTCGATCGACGAAAGCGGCACACTCATGTCCAGAGTCATGATGGAATCCGCCATCGCGACCCGAAATTTTCCGCGCATTTGTTCGAATTCCGGCGCGCGCGCGATGAGGGTGTTAACGTCCGCGGCGGTAAGCTCCACCGTGATTGATTGCCGGTCACGCATCGCTTGCTGGAGCGTGCTTAGTTTGGCAGTCGCAGCCGAAACTTCCGCCTCAGTGGGCGTGGGGACCTGCACCGCGATCGATTCCGACGAGGTATAGTTGTCGAGTAATTTTTCGCCCAACCACCAGGTGCCGCCGAGTAAGAGAGCGAGCGCGACCAGCGCGATGACGAATATGCTGGTGCAGCCCATGGCGCAGCAGGCGCAACCGCCTTTGCTCGGTGGGACGGGGACGGGCGGGACGGCAGATTGTTGAGCTGGAGGTTCCATGGCTTCCGCTGGTCTAACAGAGTCCGGGCCAATCGGGAAAGGGAGTTTTGCGGCAAGAAAGCTGAATCCAAAGCGGCGCCGGATCGCGTCTCATCGGAAAGCCATGATCCAGGACTTCAAATTCGCCTTCCGCCAGCTCCGCAAAGCACCGGGCTTCACCGCCATCGCCGTCCTCACTCTCGCCCTCGCCATCGGCGCCAACTCTGCCATTTTTGCCATCATCAACGGCGCTGTTCTGCGTCCGATGGTGCCACTGCGACCGGCGGAAGTGGTGAACCTTTTCACTGCTCGCGAAGGGGTAAATCGCGATTACCGGCCTTTTTCTCACGCGGAGTATCGAGAATTGCGTGAGAACGGCGGAGACCTTTTCGCCGATGTGGCGGCGGTCGAGTTTGCGGTTGCGGGAATCGGCCGCGACGAAAGCATGCGTCGCAGTTTCGCGTTTCTAACGTCGGAAAACTTCTTCTCCCTCATGGGCGTCGAGCCGGTGCTTGGGCGGTTTTACAATTCCGAAGAGGCGCGGCCGAAGGCGAATCAGGCGGTCGTAGTGGTGAGCTACGCTTTCTGGAAACGGATGGGCGGCCGGGCTGATATGGTCGGGAGCGATCTCCAAATAAACGGCCAGCCCTACACGGTAATCGGAGTGACCCCGCGAGGGTTCAGCGGCCTGAGCGCCCTCGTGGCGCCGGATGTTTGGTTGCCTTTGGGAGTCCATTCTCGTCTCGGCTCGGCCTTTTCCGATTCCGAAGATCTGCACGATCTGGCGGAGCCGAAGAATTACGCGCTTAATCTGACCGCGCGTCTGCGGCCTGGCCTAACGACTGCATTGGCGAAGACGCGTCTTCCCTTGCTTAGCCAACGCTTGAACGCAATCCTGCCGCCTGATGCCGAAGGGAAGCGCGAAGTGCAGATCCACAAACCCGCGCGTTTCAGCCTCAGCACCTCGCCCGAGGATGATGGTCCCATCACCCTGATTGGCACCTTGCTTACGGCGATGGCGGGAGCGGTTCTTCTCATCGCCAGTCTTAATCTGGCGAATATGCTGCTCGCGCGCGGCACCGCGCGGAGGAAGGAAATCGCGTTGCGCCTCGCCCTCGGCGCTTCGCGTTGGCGGATCGTTCGGCAACTGCTGTGCGAGGGTTTCCTCCTCGCGTTGGCTGGTGGCGTCGCCGGATTAATTTTGAGCGTTTGGAGCAACGGCCTGCTCCTGCACTCGCTCTCCCAACTGCTCGGGTCGGTTAATTTTTCTTTCGTGCTCGATCTCCGGCCCGATCCCGCGGTCCTCGCCGTCACCTTCGTTTTCTGCGTCCTGGCCACGCTCCTTTTCAGCCTCGGGCCGGCGCTACAGGCGACTCGCGCTGATCTAGTGAACGATCTCAAACAGCAGGTTGGCGAACCGGCCTGCACCGGGCGTTTGAGCCGCTTCTTCGCTCCGCGCCAGTTGCTGGTAATGGCGCAAGTCGCCCTTTCGCTCATGCTCCTTTTCAGTGCCGGGCTCTTCCTGCGCGGCGCGCTCGCCGCGGGTGGGCTTGATCCCGGCTTCAATCCGAAAGGCGATCTCGTGACGGAAATGGATTTTTCTCTGGTCCGGAAAGATCCGGCCGAGGCGCGTCGGTTAATGTTTGCCGCCGCACAACGCGCGCGAGAATTGCCCGGCGTGCAGGTAGCCGCGCTCGGCACGATGCTGCCCTACGGCAATTTTACCAACACGAGGCGGATCATGCCGGCTGGTGCGACGCCGCCGACCGACCCGAAAGCGCCCGATCCCGGTGCCGGCGCGCTTTTCACCGCGACCACGCCGGGTTACTTCGAGGCTATCGGCGTCCATATTTTGCGCGGACGCGATTTTACGCAGAGCGAAGCAGAGAACAAGAATGGCCCGCGTGTCGCCATCATCGATGACGAGATGGGGAAGAAGTTGTTTCCGAACGCGGACGCCGTCGGCCAGCATATTCGCTTCACCCAGCCGCCGCGCGATGGTTCGCCTAACGACCTCGAGGTCGTCGGCGTCGTCAATACGCATCGCCACGACGTTCAAAGCGACACGCTGATTCGGCGGCTTTTCGTTCCGCTGGCGCAAGGCCACAGCGGTAACGTCTTCCTGCACGTCCGCCTCGCCACGCCGGATCGCCGTGTTGTCGTGGGTTTGATTCCCACCCTGCGTCAGGCTCTGCGCGCGGTGGATCCCGAATTACCGATCCTGGGGATCGCGCCCTTTAGCGATTTGATGGAACGGAGTGTCGGGCTCTGGATCGTCCGGCTGGGCGCCATTCTTTTCGGGATCTTCGGCGGAATCGCACTCCTCCTCGCCGTCGTCGGCGTTTACGGTGTGAAAGCGTATACGGTGGCGCGCCGGACCCGCGAGATCGGGATTCGGATGGCGCTGGGGGCGCATCGCAAAGATGTGTTTGCGCTGATCATGAAACAAGGCGCGCTCCAAACCGCTTTCGCGTTGGGACTGGGTCTGCTGGCCTCGTTAGGCGCGGGCCGGATCCTCGCGCAGATGCTTTATAAAGTGAGCCCGGCGGATCCGCTCGCGCTCGGAGTGGCGGCGGTGTTGCTCGGCCTAGCTTCGTTGCTGGCGTGTTATTTTCCGGCGCGGCGCGCGACCAAAGTCAGTCCGATGACCGCACTCCGCACGGAATGAAAAATTAGCCGACAACGAACTCAGCTTTTCTTCCGCGCGATGTATTCGTTGACCTGCTGCTCGAGAACTTCGAGCGGCAGCGCGCCGTTCTTGAGCACGACGTCGTGGAAATCGCGCTGGTCGAATTTGTCGCCTAATTCTGTTTGCGCGCGCTTGCGCAATTCCTGAATCTTTAGCATTCCGACCTTGTAGGCGCAGGCTTGGCCGGGTGCGACGATGTAGCGCTCGATCTCCGAGGTCACTTCCTTTTCGCCCATGCCAGTGTGCTCTAGCATGTAGGCGATGGCCTGCTCCCGCGTCCAGCGTTGGGCATGGATGCCGGTATCGACCACGAGCCGCACCGCGCGAAAAAGCTCGGCCTGAAGACGCCCGAGATCGCCAAACGGATCGCCCTCGTACCAGCCCGCGTCTTTGGCGAGCCATTCGGTGTAGAGCGCCCAGCCTTCCTGGTAAGCAGTAAACGGAATCAGCTTCCGGAATTGCGGCAAACCCTTCAACTCCTGCGCGGTCGCGATCTGAAAATGATGGCCGGGGACGCCCTCGTGATAGGCCAGTGTCGGCATGCTCCATTTCGGCTCCTCGCTCAAATCGCGCAGGTTCGCGTAGAAAATTCCCGGTCGCGTCCCGTCCATCGCCGGGCCTTCGTAGTACGCGCCGGGCCCCGTCGCTTCCTTGAATTCAGGCACGCGCCGCACTTCGATTTTCGCTTTCGGGATCGAAGAAAAAAGTTGCTTCGAACGTTCTAGCGCCTGGTCGATCAAGCGCGTGTACTCTGCGAGCGCGGCGGCACGCCCGGTGTCATCGTTTGGGTAAAGAAAGCGCGGATCCTTCGTCAGTGTCGCCAAAGCCGGCGCGATCGGTTGCCCGGCGAAACCGTTCGCATCGAGTAGGACGCGCATCTCGCCTTCGATTCGCGCCACCTCCGCCAGACCGAGCGCGTGAATCTCCGCCGGATTCAGAGTCGTCGTCGTATTCTCCCGTAACAGGTGCGCGTAATAGGCGGCGCCGTCCGGCAATTTCCAGACCCCGTCGTCCGTGGTTGTCTTCGGCAAAAGTGCGGTGAAATATTCGATCA
>JBDUAE010000285.1:0-3208 GCA_040004805.1 Chthoniobacterales bacterium
TACGACGAAATTTGGGTACCATCGCACTTCACGCGCGAAGCGATCGCCGCCGTTTCGCCCGTCCCGGTGCGCAAAATCACTTACCCGTTTTATTTAAACGAAGCGGAAGCGCAGCCCGATCGGAAGCGTTTCGGATTAGCCGACGACGCCTTCGTTTTCCTCTTCAATTTCGATTTTCTCAGCACCACGCATCGCAAAAATCCCGAAGGTGTGATCGACGCCTTCAAGCTCGCTTTTCAAACAGACGACAACGCCGTCCTGGTGATGAAATCGATCAACTGCGAGCACGATCGCGCGGCCCGAGCGGCGCTCGGCGTCCGCGCGGCGGACGCGAGAATCGTTTTTTTGGATCCGCATTTGCCCGGCGCGGAGGTGAACGCACTGTTCGCTTCGATCGATAGTTACATCTCCCTCCATCGCTCGGAAGGGCTCGGCCTCGGGATGGCGCAGGCGATGTATTTGGGCAAGCCGGTGATCGGCACTGGATATTCCGGCAACCTCGAGTTTATGAATTCCGAAAACAGTCTGCTGGTTAACTACACCATGACGGAACTCGAGGAAGATTCCGGACCGTACGAGCGCGGCACGCATTGGGCTGCGCCGGACGTGGAGCATGCCGCGACACTCCTGCGTTGGGTGTATTACAATCGCGCCGCGAGCGCAGCGTTGGGCGCGCGGGCGGCGCAGGACATCCGGCGGATTCTCGATCCGCAAACGACGGCGCGCGAGATTCTGGAACGAGCGCAGGAATTGGACGGGTGCGGCAATTTGCCCTCTACCGGGAACGGGTGTTAGGAAACGATTCCGATGGCGACCTCGATTCCAGGACAGAATCCGACGAGCGAACCCGGCGAGCCGATGCCACTTGAGGCGATCTCGGAGTTAATCCGGGACGCGGCGCGGAAAGGTCCCGCGTCTGATCGGTCGCTCGCCGCGATGACGCCGGATGTTCACACGGAACAAATTCTCTCCGCGGTGAAACGCGCACGCGAGAAGGCCTATGTGGCGAAGCCGAAACCGCTGCGTCGTCTCTTCCGCAATCAAGGCGCGGTGAACGATAGTTTAATCGAGGCCGTCTACCATCTCGCGGCGCAAAACCAGGAACTGATGGATGAGGTGAATGAATTGCGGGCGGCGATGACGAGATTGCAGCGAGAGAAAAACCGGAGCGCGCGCAGCGAGCCTGCACCGACGGAAAAGGGACCCGCCCAGGAAGCCGCATGCGAATAGTGGTGGCGACCGCCGGGACGCCGTTCGTCCGTGGCGGCGCGGAGGTTTTGGCGGACGAATTACTGAACGCACTCCGTCAGGCCGGGCACACCGCGGATTTGGTCACGATTCCGTTCAACGCGAACGATCCGGAAGAAATTCCCGACCAGATGCTGGCGTGTCGGCTAATGAAACTGCGCGAGATTCACGCCACGCCGGTCGATCGATTAATCGCGCTTAAATTTCCAGCGTATCTCATTCCGCATCCGAAAAAAGTGGTGTGGCTGATGCACCAACATCGGGCCGCGTACGATCTCTGGAACTCGCCCTTCGGCGGAATGCGGAACTCGCCGCGCGGGGCGCTCGTGCGCGATATCATTCAACGGGGCGATCAACAATTGGGCAGCGAAGCGCAGGCGATCTTTACAATTTCGCAGAATGTAACGCGGCGTTTGCGCGAATTTTCGGAGATTGAATCGGAGCCGCTTTACCATCCGCCGGCGCATGCCGCAGAATTTTTCTGCGCGGAAACGGTGGAGGATTATTTCTTTTTCCCGAGCCGCCTTTCCCCGGCGAAGCGACAGGAGCTGGTGTTAGAGGCGCTGGCGCTAACGCAGCATCCGGTGCGGGTAAAGTTCGCCGGTTTAGCCGACAGCCCGCCGTATCGGGAACGTTTAGTGAAGCGGGCGCGTGAACTGAAAATCGAAAAACGCGTGGAGTGGCTAGATTTCGTTTCCGACGTGGAAAAGCGTGAACTCTACGCGCGCGCGCTAGGCATCGTTTTCCCGCCATTCGATGAGGACTACGGCTACGTGACCCTGGAGGGAATGCTGGCGGCGAAGGCCGTTATCACATGTGACGATTCCGGCGGGCCACTCGAATTTATTACGCCCGGCGAAACCGGTCTCGTGGCCCAGCCGGAGCCGGCAAGTCTGGCGGCCGCGATGGATAAACTCTGGCAGGATCGGGCGCTGGCGAAACGCTGCGGCGTGGAAGGCCGTCGGCAATATGAACGCCTGAATCTTTCATGGTCGGCCGTTGTGAGAACACTTCTGCGATGAGGCTAAACATCTTCTCGCCCGTCCCGCCGACGCCATCCGCAATCGCGCTGCAACTGGCCACGGTCCTACCCGCGCTGGCGCGCCGCGCCGAGATCACACTGTGGGTGCATGAGACGAACTGGGCGCAATCGCTCGAAGAACACGCGACGGTTCGTCGTTATGATCCGCGGAATCTCCCGTGGGACGAACTCAACGCGCCGGCGCACACCATTTATCATCTCGGGAACGAGCCAGCGTTCCACGGCCCAATCTGGCGGGTCAGTCGGCAACACCGCGGTGTGGTGATTTTGCACGACCTAAATTTGCAGCGGCTGTTTGCCGGCATGGTTGTCGACAGCGGTCTCTTGACCCGGGCCGATTATCTCGAGCTAATGGATTTCTATCATCCGGAGAGAGGTCGAGAGCTCGGGAAAGGCTTTCTCGGCGGTACCCGCACGATCGAAGAAGTGGAGATGGTCTGTCCGTTGACGGGAGCGGCCATCGAAGGTGCCGCCGGCGTTGCGGTACACACTCGAAATGCGCTCGAGCAGTTACGGAACTTCGTCGATGTCCCGACGGCGTATGTTCCGCTCTGCGGGACGGAGCCTAGCCGCTCGCCTTCACCGGTCTCAACTTCGCGCGAAATTCGGCGCCTCTCGATTTTTGGCTTTCTGGGGGCGAACCGGCGATTGCCTTCGGTGGTGACGGCATTGCACCAACTCCCGGAGCGCGAGCGCTATCGACTGGACATCTACGGTCGCGTCGCACACGAGGCCGAGTTTCGGGAATTGCTGAAAACGCTCGGGCTGACGCGGTCGGTCACACTGCACGGTTTTGTGACGGACGAAGAACTGGAAGCCGCTCTGGCTACAACCGATCTCGCGATCAATCTGCGCGATCCGACCATGGGTGAGGCTTCGGCGAGCCAACTGCAGATTTGGCAACACGGCCTGCCGAGT
>JBDUAE010000286.1:0-3196 GCA_040004805.1 Chthoniobacterales bacterium
CCGCCGATACATCCGATTGGTTTCGCGAATCGTAAAGGCCGCAACAACTCCGTCACGAGCGAATCCGGTGAGCCGGGCGTGCCTTATGCGATTGGGAATCGGCACATTGGTGCGCCGAACGGCGGCGGGCATAAGGATGTAGAACCGGCGCTGGGGACGCTGGAGGATTTTGATTGGCTGCAAAGTGAAATTCGCGCCCGCGGGATGGAGGTAGCGCTGGATTTCGCGATCAATTGTTCGCCTGATCACCCCTACGTCGCGGAGCATCCGGAGTGGTTCTACAAGCGCCCGGATGGCACGATCAAATACGCCGAAAATCCGCCAAAAAAATACGAGGACATCTACCCATTAAATTTTCGCTGCGCGAATTGGCCAGAGCTTTGGGAGGAGATGACGAGTATCATTCTCTTCTGGGCGGAGCACGGGGTGCGAATCATACGCGTCGATAATCCGCACACCAAACCGGTGCCGTTTTGGGAATATCTCATCGGCCGGGTCCGCGAGCGTTTTCCCGATGTCATCTTTCTATCGGAAGCTTTTACGAAACCGAAGATGATGCAGGCACTGGCGAAAGCCGGGTTCACACAGAGCTACACTTATTTTACCTGGCGGGAATCGAAGGTGGAATTCACCGAATATTTCACCGAGCTGACCCAGACCGCGCTCCGCGATTATTTCCGCGGAAATCTCTGGCCGAATACACCCGACATCCTGCCGGTGCATCTGCAAGAAGGCGGCCGGCCCGCCTTCATGATCCGGGCGGTCCTCGCTGCCACGCTCTCGAGCGTCTACGGCATCTACAGCGGGTTTGAGTTGTGCGAAAACGCGTCTCTCCCCGGCCGCGAAGAGTATCTCGATTCAGAAAAATATCAGTGGAAAGAGCGCGATTGGGATGCGCCGGGCAACATCAAGGATTTGATCACGCGCCTGAACACGATCCGTCGGCAGAACCGTGCCCTCCACTTCTACGATAACCTGCGCTTCTACCCGGCGGACAACGACAGCGTCCTCTTCTACGGAAAGATGACGCCGGCGAAGGACAACATCGTCCTCGTGATCGTGAATCTCGACCCGCATGCCGCGCAGCATTCCTACATCCACGTGCCCCTCGCAGAATTCGGGCTCGTAGAAACGGACCCCTACCAGGTGCACGACCTCCTCACCGATGAGCGCTACGTTTGGCGCGGCAGCCGCAATTACGTGGAACTGGATCCCGCTACGCGTCCGGCTCACGTTTTCCGGGTGCGCCGCTTCGTCGGGAACGATCGCTTTGCCTAACAACAAGAAAGGCGCGTTTGCTTTTCGTTCAGCTCGCCGATCCAGCGCGTGAGATAGGCGAAGCGCGTATACAAACGCTGTAACTCGCGCACCCGCTCGTCGGGCGACCGCGCCGCGGGATTGTTTAACGCTTTCGTTTCGTTCTCCGCCCTTGTCTGCAGCTCCAGCAGCGTTTTCAGCGTCGACGCCATCCGGGTGCGCGCTGCTTTCACCTCGGATTGCAAGAGCGATCGGCTCAGCGGATTGCTGGCGGCGCTGAATTTCTCCAGCACCCGCTCCGCTTCCTGGGTGGCGCCCGCTACCGTTTGAAACAGGATGGCAATGTCGTCTGCGATTTCCGCCCCCGCCGCGGGTTGCGTCTCACCTTCCAGCGCGAGTAAATGCCCCAGCCGGCGTTTTGGGTCCTGCAAAACCTGATAGCCTTCGCTCAACTTGGCGAACGCGGCATCCGCCTCCGCCGCATCGGTCCCGGCTGGCCGTGCATCCGGATGCGCCGTCTTCGATTTCTCGTGAAACGCCTGTTTCACTTCTGCCTGGTCCGGCCACGGCAATCGCGGCTGATCGAGCAGCGCAAAAAAATCCGTGATCACGCCGCGAAACTCTCGCCGCAGGAACAATGCGCCACCGCGTTCGGATTCGTCACCTTAAACCCGCCCTTTTGCAGATCGTCGCTGTAATCCAGAAGCGATCCGCTGACAAAAAGCGCGCTCTTCGGGTCCACCACCACCTTCACCTCCGCCGAGGTCACCATGATGTCGCGATTCTGCGGCCCATCCACCAGGTCCATCTTGTATTGCAACCCGGAGCAACCGCCGCCGATCACCGCCACCCGCAGCGCCCCATTCTCCGCCCGACCTTGTTTCTGGAGCAACCCGAGCAACTTCCGCGCAGCGTTTTCCGTCACCTTGATCAGGCGCTCGTTGCCGATTTTGAAATTGATCCCACTCGGCGGGTTCGCAGTCATGGACACCGCGGAAGTTACCAGTCTGCGGGGCTTAGAGCAACAAGGCGGCACCTTTCGCGCACGACTCGAGGCGATCGGAACTGATTTCGTCCCCGACCGGTTTACGACGCCACTTTCTGAAACCTTCTCACGCAAAGGGTGTTCCGTGATCGGGGAGCGTGGATTGGATGGGGCAGAAAGGCGCCGGAGCGCGTGGTTGCCTCAGCGCGTGGCTGCGATCAGCGCCGCGCTGGTTTCCCAGAGGCGCGCCGCTACTTCGGTGTCATAGCTCAACGGTGAAGAAGGTGCCTCCTTCTCCTTCAAGAAATAGCGTCCGCTCAGCGCCGCGCAGGCCGGATCGCTCGCCAGCTTGATCAGCGGCCGCGCTCCGCGTTCGGCCGAGATCATGAAAGGCTGTCCCAACCAGGTCAGCAGTCGAAGAAAGCCGCGACTCGACCCCCAGATGCCGGTGCGCACCACTCCGGGATGCAGGCAATTCGCCGTCACCCCGCTGCCGCGGAGCCGCCGGTCCAGCTCATAGGTATGAAGAACATTGGCCAGCTTCGAGATCGCGTACGCCCGGAACCCCTTGTAATTCTGCTCGCCCTGCAGGTTGTCGAAATCGAGCGTCTGCAACATCCGATGCGCCTCCGAGGAAACCGTCACGATCCGAGCCGGTGCGCTGGCCACGAGCATATCGCGCAATTCCTCCGTGAGCAGAAATGTCGCCAGATGGTTTACCGCGAAAGTCCGCTCGATTCTATCCGCGGTCAGCTGGCGGTCCGCATTCACGCCGCCCGCATTATTGAGTAACACATCCAGTCGCGAGTGCCGGGCACGCACCTCCGCCGCAAGTTCGCGCACCGCCCGGAGCGACGAGAAATCCGCCTGCAGAAACTCCGCCGTCCCGCCGCGCCGCTGAATCTCCGCCACCGCCGCCTCCCCGCGTCCGCGATCGCGCCCCGCCAGCAACAC
>JBDUAE010000287.1:0-3194 GCA_040004805.1 Chthoniobacterales bacterium
AAACGGGGGCAGACCAGCAGAAGCGACGGGAATCTAATCCTGCGGGCGGCACTAAACGAGCTACGTTGAGCCGCGTCTCGCCTCATGAAAAACTCCACCCTGTCGGTTCTTCTATTCGTTTCGTTCCTCGGTTTGTCTGCGGGAGTTTTGCGCGCCCAGGATGACCTCCGCTCGGTGCAGGAAGAGTTACGGCGGCGCAGTCTCTACTTCGGCGATGTGAATGGACAGAACTCGCCGGAGCTACAGGAAGCGACCAAGCGCTACCAAAAAGGCAAAGGTTTCGCCGCCACCGGCAAGCCGGACCGCGAAACTTTGAAGTCTCTGGGATTGCTCCGGCGTTCGGCCAACGAGCCGGTGCCGGCGGATGTCTCCTGGCCGGACGAGCCGGTGTTACCGAGCGATGAAAAAATCGATACCGTGGCCGTGGCGGTAGCGTTGAACGAAGAAACCGGCATCGCGCCCGGCGCGGTGGTGGCGAAGGATTCTGCGGCGCGGGCGAAAGCTGCCGTGCTGAAAGCGCGCGCGAAAAACCCCGCGAACAGCGCGAGTGTGGCGGCTCCGGCCGTTCAAACCGAGCAACAGATCAAGAACAGCCCGGTGATCACGCCGAACGAACTGGCGAAGTTTGCCCGCGATTACTTCGCGGCTATGAGCTCGAACGACATCAAGCGCCAACTGAAATTTTACAGCGATAAGGTGAAGTATTATCAGAACGGTCTAATCGACCGGCGCATCGTCGAGCAGACGGTGCGGCGCTACCAGGCGCGCTGGCCGCATCGCCGCTACACCATAGGCGACGTGATTCACTACAGCCGGATCAATTCCCGCGGCGAAATCACCCTGACGTTTCCAATTTCCTTCACCCTCAAGGATGGCCAGCGCACCGTGCGCGGCCAGACGAACAATCAGCTCACGATCAGCGCCGGCACAGTCGATCCGCGCATCGCCTCGATCTCGGAACAGCGAATTCGCCGCTGAGTATCGCGGCTGCCGTTCGCTCGGTCGCCCTCGTCATCCACTAAGACATGAAGGTCCAGACCAAGATCCTGCTCCTTCTCGTGCTGGTGGTGTTGACCTTCGTGAGCGGTCTCACCGCCGTGCGCTGGAATGCGGATCGGCGTTTCAAGGCGATCGCCGACGAACGCGCGGTCGAGCGCAGCCGCATCTTCGACGATTTCCTGGCGGAGCGCGGCGATCAACTGGCGGCGATCGTAGATGACTCGACGAACTGGGACGATTTGGTGCGGGCGATTAAATCGAACGATCACCCCTGGGCGGAAGGACATGTCTCACTCGAGACGTTGACGGAAAAAAACTTCAACGCGCTCTGGATTTACAAACCCGACCTGACGCTCTTCCACTCGAAGAATAATCGTTACAGCGACTCCTTGCGCGAAGCGCCGCTGCCGCGCGCGGCCTTGGAGAAATTATTTGCCGCGCGCGACGTTTCTCACTTTTTCGTGAGCACTGCGGAAGGCTGGATGGAAATGCGCGGGGCAACGATCCATCCGTCGCACGATCGTTACCGCCAGACCGCGCCGCAGGGTTACTTCCTCGCGGGCCGTTTCTGGATCGATGAGAACATCCGGCGGATGTCGCTCTTCACCGGCTACATCATCCGGATCGTGCCGCGCGAGCAAGCAGTAGCCGACAGGAAGAGCGCGGAGGAACTGGGGCTCATTACTTTTGCGCGCACGCTCGTGGGCTGGGATGGGAAGCCAGTCGCGCAGATTCAGGTGGAGCACGATTCGCCGCTGATCCGCGAGTTTAATCGCGCCGAGCGCAATCTTTTCATCGGTCTGATTTTTTTCTCCGCGGTGCTCTTCCTTCTGCTCGCGACTTCGTTGATCCGCTGGGTGCGCCGGCCGCTGCGACTCATCTCCTCCAATCTCGAAGCCGAACATCCCGCGGGACTGCTGGCGTTGGCGGAAGAGCCGCACGAGTTCGGCCGGCTGGCGCAGTTGATTCTGAATTTTCGCGCGACCCAGCAGACGCTGCACGAAGCCGAGGAGCAGTTGCGGCATGCGCAAAAATTAGAAGCCGTCGGGCGCCTGGCCGGCGGGATCGCGCACGATTTTAACAACCTGCTCACCGCGATCATCGGCTACTCGGAGTTGATCGAAAAACGCAACCAAGGCGAAACGCAGGAACACGCGCAGCTCATCCGCAAAGCGGGCGAACAAGCCGCGGCCCTCACGCGCCAACTGCTCGCCTTCAGTCGCAAACAATTGCTCGCGCCGCGCGTCCTCGATTTAAACCGGCTGATTCACGACATGCAGAAACTGCTCCAGCGGGTCATCGGCGAAAGCATTCACATTCAGATCGAGGCGATGGCAGGCGAGGCGCGCGTGCTGGCCGATCCGAACCAGCTCGAGCAAGTGCTCCTGAATCTCGGAGTCAATGCGCGCGATGCGATGCCCGGCGGCGGGACGCTGCGGATTGTCACGAGCGAGGTGACGCTGACGGCGGATGAGATCGCGACGCGCGTGATCGAAGTGCCGCCGGGCGATTACATCGCGCTGGTGGTCTCGGATACCGGCTCGGGCATGGATGCTGAAACGCGTTCGCGCATTTTCGAACCGTTCTTCACCACCAAAGGCCCGGGCAAAGGGACCGGGCTCGGGCTCTCCACGGTTTACGGCATCGTCAAGCAAAGCGGCGGCGGCATCACCGTCGATTCCACTCCCGGCCAGGGCTGCACCTTCTCGATTTTCCTACCGATTAGTGAGTGCGAATTGGATCCGCCTAAAGCAGAGCCGCTCGCGAGCGATAATCGCGGCTCGGAAACCATCCTCGTGGTCGAAGACGAAGAAGTGGTGCGCCAGCTCATCTGCACGGCGCTGTCCGATGCCGGCTACAAAGTGTTTTGCGCGGAGTCGGCGAGCGAAGGTTTGCGCCACGCTCGCGCCCAACCAAATCTGATCGACCTGCTCGTGACCGATGTCGTCATGCCGGACATGCATGGACCGACGCTGGCGCGCGAAATTGCGCCGGTGCAAGCGCACATGAAAGTCCTCTACGTCTCCGGATATTCCGACAGCGACATCAGCGAGCAGGGTGTGATCACCCCCGGCCTGGTGGTCCTGCAGAAGCCGTTCACCCAGGATATTCTCACCGGCAAAGTGCGCGAGATTTTGGACAATCGCGTGCCCGCACCTCCTGCTCTTTAATCCGGGCGCTCTACTGCTAAACGG
>JBDUAE010000288.1:0-3188 GCA_040004805.1 Chthoniobacterales bacterium
AATCCGATGCCGAGGGCGAGGAGGAAAAGGTAGTTCACGAGGATGGGTGTTCTAGTTCGCGAGGGTGGCGGGTTCGCTGGAGTAGGTTTCGGGATCTTGTTGAAAAAAGGTTTGGAGTTCCGCGTAAAGGAGCGGGCTGATCTGGCGGAGGGCGTGGGGGCGCTCGAAAAAGGCTTCGGTGACGACCGCGAAAAACTCGGCGGGATTGGTGGCGCCGTAGCCGTCGAGGAGGGTGGGGATGCCGGCTTCGTCGGCAGCGCGGAGGGCGGCGAACTCGCTTTTCATGACGTTAGCCCAGGCGTGTTTGTCGCTGCGGGAGGTGAGCGCGGGGACGCCGTCGGCAGCGAAGTCTTCGAAATCGAGCTGATGCGCGAACTCGTGCAGGACGAGATTTTTTCCATCGGAGGGATCGAGGGCGCCGCCGCGAGCTGCATCCCAGGCGAGAACCATGGAGCCCATTTGCCGACCGGTTTCGCCGAGGCGGCCTTCGTCGCCGCCCTGCCAGATGGAACCGCTAAGAGGGCGTTCTTGATTGACGACGAAACCGGAAGGGTAAACGAGAATGGTGACGAGGCGCGGGTAGTAATCGGTCTTCCGATGGAGGAGGAGCAGGGCGGCCTGGGCGGCGATGGTGAGGCGGATCTCGTCGGTTAATTCGAGCCCGGCGCAGCCTTCAAAATTCTTTTCGGCGAGGAGGACGTGGACGTGGCCGAGGAGTTCGGCTTGATCGGCGGCGGAGAGGCGGGCGAAGAAGGGAAGATCGCGGGTAATGATGGCGCGCCATTCTTCCGGGATGGGTTGCTCGCGCAAGCGGCGGCGGCGGCGTTCTTTCAAGCCAAGGAACATTGGAGAAGATAAGACGGCATGGGCGGCGGCCCAGAAATAAAATTGTCGGCTATTTTGGAGGTGTATGGTCGCGCGGATGGGTCGCCTGTTTTTGCTCCTGATTTTCTCGACGACGCTTGCGCACGCTTCGTGCCCGCGGTGGCGGGGTCCGGCGCGGATGAGCGGTGCGGGCGGGGAGGTGAGATGCGCGAAACATCGGGAGGCGTTGCAGGAGTTGACGATCTACGGGCCGGGCGGAGGCGTGTGTATTTTGTTTCAGCCGACGAAGGAGATGATGCAGGCGCGGGCGTGCTCGCCGAACGCACTCCCGCTGGGAGTGGAGCGGAAGAGGAGCGAACTTTATTCGCGGCCGACGCAGGTGTGGTTCTGTGCGCGTTGCGAGGCGGAGGTGCAAGCGCAACTGAAGCGTGGCAGCCGATAACGAGTAGTAACCCAATGGAAATTCCCACTTCTGCTGCGTCGGATCGGACGGAGGCGCGCCTGGAAGGCGAGGACGCTTTCGGACAGCGGCTGTGGCGGGCGACGGTCGCGTTGATCCTGGCGCTGGGGATTCCGCTGCTGGGCTTTCTCGCGCTCGTGCTGGTGCTATTGCGCTCCGCGGAACGGGTGGATAATTCCCAGCAGGTGATCGCGCGCGCGAACCTGATCGAGCGGGGGCTGCTCGTGTTGCAGACGAATTTTCGCGGTTATCGGCTCTCTTCGGACGAGGAGTTTTTGGCGCGTTTCGCAGCGAAGCGGAGCGAACTGGGGCCGGCGCTGGAAAATTTACGAACGCTGGTGGCGGACAATCCTCCGCAGGAGGCGCAGGCGAGATTATTACGGCTGGAAACGGACGCCTGGTTGGCGTTTGTGGACACTGAACTGAAGCGGGCGGGGAGTGAGCCCGGGCTGGCGCGCGACCCAGAGATTCTCCGGCGGGGATCTCCGCTTTTCGATCAAACGCAGGAGCGGTTGGAGCGGATCATGAGAGAGGAAGAGCAATTGCATCAGGCGCGGGACCGGCGGCTGCGGCATCTGGTGGTGTTTCTTCTGGCGGGGTTCGGGGTGGCGGCGGCTTTTGGGATTCCCGCGCTCTCGATTTGGTTCCAAAAGCTGTTGCGGAAAGTGACGGGCACGTATCGCGCGAGCGCGATTGCGGCAGAGCTGCGACGCCACGAATTACGGGTGACGCTGAACTCGATCGGCGACGCGGTGGTGGCGACCGATAATGAAGGGCGGGTGAGTTTTCTGAATCCGTCGGCGGAGAAGCTGATGGGCTGGACAAGTGCGGAGGCACGCGGGCGGGAGCTAACGGCAGTCTTCGATATTTTTAATGAGGAGACGGGAGCGAAAACTCCGAGTCCGGCGGCGCGGGTATTACGTGAGAACGTGGTGGTGGGTCTGGCCAATCATACGGTCCTGCGCGCGCGCGATGGCCGCGAGATCCCGATCGAGGACTCGGCCGCGCCGATCCGGAGCGAAACGGGAGATGTGCTCGGGGTGATTCTGGTTTTCCGCGATGTGACTGAGAAACGCCGAAGCGAGCGCGACCTGCAGGCGAGCGAGGGGCGGTTGCGGTTACTCAATCAAATCCGAGAAGCGACCCGGAGCTTGAGCGCGCCGGAGGAAATTATGGAAGCGACGACGCGCCGGCTCGGCCAGCATTTGCGCGCATCACGCTGTGCCTACGCAGTGGTGGGGTCGGATGAAGAGCAGTTTACCATTCTGCAGGATTACACGGACGGCTGCGCGAGCACGGTGGGCGACTATCAACTCTCGCTTTTCGGGCCGCGCGCGGTGAGGAAGATGCGCGGGGGTGAAACCCTGGTGATACGGGATCGTGATGCGGAGCTGGCAGTGGAAGAAGGCGCGGCAATGTTTCGCGCGATCGAAGTGGCAGCGTTGGTTTGCTGTCCGCTAGTGAAAGAGGGCGGGCTGCGAGCGATGATGGCAATCCACCAGACCACACCGCGGGCGTGGACCGCGGCGGAAGTAGCGCTGGTGGAGGAAGTGGTGGAACGCTGCTGGGCCACGATCGAACGACGGCGGGCAGAGGGGGAATTGCACGCGAGCGAGAATCTAAAGAGCGCGATTCTGAACACGGCGCTCGATGGCTTCATCCTGATGGATCACGAGGGGCGGATCCGGGATTGGAACGCGGCGGCGGAGCGAATCTTTGGCGTGACGCGGGCGGCGGTGCTGGGTCATTTGTTAGGCGAAAAAATCGTGCCGGCCAGGCTACGGGAAGCACATCAGGAGGGCGTGGCGCGTTACGTGGCGACGCGCGAGGCGCGCATCCTGGGCCGGCGTTTTGAACTGCCGGCGATGCGGAAGGATGGCAGTGAATTTCCCTGCGAAGTCTC
>JBDUAE010000289.1:0-3186 GCA_040004805.1 Chthoniobacterales bacterium
GTCAACATGGTGGGGCAGGCTGCTCTCCTTTTTGCGCTGCTGATTCTAGCGTTACGCATCACTGGTTGGGCCCTGGGCGAGGCATCGTGGGCCACGCTTTGGTATCATAAGCTCTTCGAAGGTATCCCGTTTCTGAACTACGCCTGGAGTGTCGATATCTTCATGGGCGGGATTCTCGGGGTAGGCCTTTACTTTTGGTTCAGTGGTCGGGTTTGGTGCCGTTTCGCCTGCCCGCTCGCCGCTCTGATGCACATCTATGCGCGGTTTTCGCGGTATCGGATTTTTCCCGAAAAATCGAAGTGTATCTCTTGCAACGTCTGCACCTCGGTCTGCCACCAAGGCATCGATGTGATGAACTTCGCGAACAAAGGCTTACCGATGGAAGATCCGGAGTGCGTTCGCTGCTCCGCATGCGTCCAGCAATGCCCCACCGGCGTTCTGGCCTTCGGCCGTTACGATGGCAACCACGCTATTGTGCTCGATAAGATTCCCGCTTCGCCGGTGCGGATGCGGGAAGAGAAATGCTCTGGCGGTAAACAATAATTTCTTGAAACGTCGGCCGCCTTTCTGACAGAGTGCGCCCTGATGCGCCCTCTTCTACTTTGCTGTGTGGCTGTTCTCCTCGTTTCAGCTCACACTTTCGCGGCTCCGAAACCTGCAGCACCTCACTCTGCGGGTGCGCGCACCATCCGGGATCTGCCGAATTTTCCGATGGACGCCTTGCGTGTCGGCGTCAGTCGGCCGCTCTTTCGTTCCTTGCAAGTTTCACCAATTTCTACCTGGGAGGTGGCACGTGCCACTCTGGGTGCCGGACACACCAATGGGGCTAAGATCATCCACGCAGAGGGTAACGGCGCCTATGATCAAATGCTGCTGGAAATGGCCAACGGCTACCATGTGACCGGTCAAAACTCGATCGAGAGCCGCGCTCAGACCGATACTCTCGACGTTCATTTGCTGATCTACGAGATCAAGGATGGAAAGATGGCAGTCTGTTTCTCGCATAATGACGACGCCCGTTATGCCGGCTACGGGCAAGGCGGGATCGCGTGGGTGGGTATTTGGCGTGATGGCAAGTGGACTACCATCAGCGGATCGGCCGAGACGAAATGGGGCGGCAGGCGTTAGTCGCGCCCAAGTTTCCGGGGGACTTGCACGTCCGCCCCTTCCCCCGCGCGGGAAATCGCAGCTTGAGGGGATTCTTTTCTCTGTGCCGGTTCTCGCTTCGCGGTTAATAATTCGCCGCGCATGAAGCTTCACCTTGTCGATCATCCTCTGGTCGCTGCTCGACTTTCTGTTCTCCGCGACAAGACGACCGAGACCGCAGATTTTCGCCGGAATTTACAGGAGCTATCCGGGCTCCTGCTCATGGAAGCAGCGTGCGCCTGGCCGCTGGCCGAGATGGAAATCGAGACGCCGCTGCGTTCCTGCGCAGGATTCAAATTGGCGCGGCCGGTCGTGCTGGTGCCGATTTTGCGCGCCGGGCTGGGAATGCTCGATGGCATGATGCCGCTTCTGCCCGACGCTCAGGTCGGACATCTCGGGCTTTATCGCGATGAGAAAACGCTGCGGCCCGTCACCTATTATCAGCGTCTTCCGGCCAATGTCGCGGACGCGCAAGTTCTGCTCCTCGACCCGATGCTGGCGACTGGTCATAGTGCGTGCGCCGCCGTGGCGCTTCTCAAAGAACGCGGTGCGCGCCGGATTCAATTTCTCTGCGTGGTGGCGTGTCCGGCGGGTGTGGAGCAGTTGCAAAGCGCGCACCCTGAAGTCGAGATCGTGGCCGCGGTCGTCGACCCGGAGTTAAACGCTGTCGGCTATATCGTCCCGGGCTTGGGTGACGCGGGCGACCGCTATTTCGGCACGGAATGAACCTCGACGCCCGAAGGCTGGGAAGACGCGGCGTCCGCGGCTAAATTCGCCGATGCCAAGCCTCACCTTTCATACGCTTGACGTTTTTACCGACACTGTGTTCGGCGGCAATCAGCTCGCCGTTTTTCCCGATGCGCCCGATTTGCCGACTGCGGTCATGCAGTCGATTGCGCGGGAGTTTAATCTTTCCGAAACCGTCTTCGTCCGTCCTTCCCAACACGCCGGCGCCTTGCGCGCCCTGCGGATCTTCACTCCGCACTCCGAGTTGCCGTTTGCCGGCCATCCTACCATCGGAACAGCGCAGCTTCTGGTTGAATTGGGGATTGCCGAAACGTCACCCGACGGCACTGCCACTTTCGCCGTGGAAGAAGGCGTGGGGCTCATTCCGGTGGAAGTCGCAAGAACTGCGGCCGGCGGCTTTTTTAGCTGGCTTACGGCCGCGCGCGAGCCAGAGCACCGGAGCGATGTGCCGGGACGGGAAGTCTTGGCGGCTATCCTCGGGCTGCGCGGCGATGAGATTATGGATGATGAACACGACTCTCCTCTCGCCTGCTCGGCTGGCGTTCCTTATCTCTGCCTGCCGGTGTGTGATCGCGCTGCGCTCGGTCGCGCCGAAGTCGACCTTGCGCGCTGGCGGGCGGCTCTGGCGGACTCCTGGGCGAAGGAGTTATTCGTCTTTTGTTATGAGGAGGGCGAGATAAACGTGAGGGCGCGGATGTTTGCTCCCGGCATCGGCATTGTTGAGGATCCTGCGACCGGATCGGCCGTCGCCGCTTTTGCCGGTTATCTTTGGCGGCGCGAACCCAAGCCGGGTCATTGGATTATTGCGCAGGGCGTGGAAATGGGGCGTCCCAGCACCTTGCATCTTGAAATCCGGGGCGAACACGGAAAAATGGAAGCCGTGCGCGTGGGCGGCAGTGCTGTCCGCGTCAGTTCCGGAACGCTGCAACTCCCTGACTAACGAGACCTGCGATGCCTTTTAACACGAAAAACCTCGTTCCCGTAATCGAACACCAGCGTCTCGCCGCGCCGGCCCCTACGCCGCAGGCGCTAGCCTGGCACGACGGCGCGCTCTGGATGGGTTCGCGCGATCTGAGACGCGTCTACGTCATCGATCCGGTTAGTTGGACCGTGCGCGAAGAATTTGAAGTGCCAGGGATTCCCTGGGCGGCCGTCTCCGTCGGCGATGCCCTATGGTTTAATCTGGGCGAAGGCTCGCTCGATGACCGCTATCTGCACCACTACATCCCGGGTGAAGGCTTCTCTGATCTCGATCCGATCATGTGCCCCGATTACACCGGCTCCTACCTCAGT
>JBDUAE010000290.1:0-3181 GCA_040004805.1 Chthoniobacterales bacterium
AACGGCGGCACTCTCCGCGTCAGTTGCGAAAACTTCGTTTACCATCCTGAGATCACCGGCTCTATCCCCGACCTCCAAATCGGCGACTACATCCGGATCAAGATTCGCGATGAAGGCGTCGGCATCCCCGAAGATTACCTAAAACGCATCTTCGACCCCTACTTCACCACCAAAGCCAAAGGCAATGGTCTCGGCCTCGCTACGACCTACTCCATCATCAAGAACCATAACGGCCTCATCACGGTCGAAAGCGAGATTCACCACGGCTCTACCTTCACCCTCTACCTCCCCGCCTCCCGCCACATCGAGATCCCCGCCGAACTCCCAACCGCCATTAGCCCCGTCGTCACCGGCACCGGCCGCATCCTTATTGTCGATGACGAGGAAGCCATCCGCGATCTCGTCGGCTTCACCCTCGAACGCCTCGGATACGAAGTCAGCGGCACCGAAACCGCGCTCGAAGGCGTGAATCTCTATCGGGAAAAACTCCAGAGTGGCGAACGCTTCGACCTCGTCATCCTCGACCTCACCCTCCCCGGCGGCATGGGCGGCAAGGAAGCGCTCAAACACCTCATCGAGATCGATCCTACCGTAAACGCCATCGTCTCCAGCGGCTACGCCATGGACTCCACCATGGCCCGATACCAGGATTTCGGATTCCGCGGCGTCATCGCCAAGCCCTACGAAGCCTCCGAGCTCGGCCGCACCGTCCACGAAGTCATCGAAAGCGGCCGCGTCCAGACTATCCCCGATTTCGAGGGCGGCCGCCTCGCCACCCGCGTCGCCTAAAAAAGCGCGGCGCGACAGCTTCGCTTAGCCGCACCGGCGCATCTTGCATTCCGCCGCCGGATATGCTCCCCGTATTGAGTCCGCCCACACGAGAAAGGTGGCGGGTTCGCCTCTAAAATTGTGAGCTTTATCTCGCCAGCGCAGGTCGATGACTTACTCCCCCTGGCCTGCGCTTGGGCCGAGGAACAAGAACGCGCCATCCTCGCAGCCGGCCTCGCTTTAGACGAATCCCAAAGTGCCGACGCCCGGCGTGTCGGCGTGCTCTTTCCCGAACGCATCCGCCTCCTCCGGGTCGACGATATCCCCTTCCCTACCGACCCTATTCTCGCCGCCGCCGCTGCCGCCGCCGGCTTCATCTCCTCCGCCACTGTCGGGCTCACCCTTCGCTACGGCATCTTCATCCGCACCGCCTTCTGGGGCCAACGCCGTCTCGTCGTCCACGAGTGCGCCCACACCATGCAATACGAGCGCCTGGGCGGTTTCCGGGAGTTCCTCCGACCCTACTTCCTCGAGTTCATCACCCCGCCTGGCTACCCCCACGGCCCCTTGGAACAGGAAGCGCGCCGCCTCCAAATCGAAGCCTGCTCTTAGGAGGAAGGCCGCTGTCGGCTAATTTTTCTCAAAGCTCGCTGGCGCGGAGTCGAGGGAGCAGTTGTTCGAGAATGGCGGCGACGGATTCGGCTGCGGTTTGCTCGGCGGTGTGGACGGTGATCTCGGCGTCTTCCGGCGCTTCATAGGGCGCGTCGATGCCGGTAAACTGCCGGATCTCGCCAGCGCGCGCTTTTTTGTAGAGCTGTTTCGGGTCGCGCGCTTCGCAAACAGACAGCGGCGCATCGACGAAGACTTCGATGAAGTCGGCTTGTGATTCGAGCGCAATCTGGCGGGCGCGGCGGCGGTCGGCGCGATACGGGGAGATGAAAGCGGTGATGGCAACCGCGCCGGAATCCGCGAGCAGGCGCGCGACTTCGCTGACGCGCCGGATGTTTTCTTCCCGGTCTTCCGGGCTAAACCCGAGGTTGGAGTTGAGACCGTGTCGGATGTTATCGCCATCGAGGACGTAGGTGTGCATTCCGCGCGCAAAGAGTTCGCCTTCGAGCCCCTGCGCAATGGTGGATTTACCGGCGCCGGATAGGCCGGTGAGCCAGACGACGGCACCGCGGTGGCCATTCTGGAGGGCGCGAACCTGGGCGGTGATGCGGCCTTCGCTCCAGAAAATATTTTTGCTCTTAACCTCGGCGCGGCTGGTGTAGGCGCCGCCAAAGACAATGCCGCCGCCGGAGATTTTCCCATCGAGGACGACGACGAAGCGGCCGAGAGTGGGGACGCGTTCGTGATTATCGAAAACGAGCGGGGCGCGAGAGTGGAGGGTGACGCGGCCAACTTGATTCCGCGCCACTTCGGCCAGGTCGTCCGTGGTGACGGCGAGGCTGGAGGAGTCCATCACTTCCTCGATGCTCACGACCTGGCATTTCACTTCCTGCGTGCCGAGGCGGATGGTGCATTGGGCTTCCTTCCGCAGCGGTTTTTCGGCGAGCCAAAAGATGTCGGCGCGGAAGCGGTTGGCCTGGATGGGAGTCTCGTGGAGATGCGACGCGACGTGGCCGCGTTCGACGAAAATTTGTTCCTGCAAAGTGATGCCGACGGAGTCGCCGGCGATCGCGTCAGGCCGCGCGGGCGCGCTCCAGGTTTCGATGGTGGCCACGATGGAGGTCTTATTCGCGGGAGAGAAGACGAGTTCGTCCCCCACGCGCAGGGTGCCGCTCTCGATTCTGCCGACGATGATGCGGCGCTCATCGAAGCGGTAAATGTCCTGGACGCAGAAACGCAACGGCTGCTCGGCGTCGGGCGTGGAAGACTCAAGTTGGTCGAATGCTTCGAGCAAGGTGGGACCGGAATACCATTCGAGGGCGTCGGTGGCGCGCTGGGCGACGTTACCGCCCGCGCGGGCGGAAGCTGGCACGAAGAAACGGGCTTCCAAATTCAACGACGTCAGGAATTCGCGATACTCGCGCTCGATCTCGTGAAAGGCCGACTCGGAATAGCCGACCAAATCCATTTTATTCACGACAACGACGATCTGCCGAATCCCAAGCAGGCTGAGAAGGTAGGCGTGCCGCCGGCTCTGCTCGCGCACGCCTTCATTCGCGGCCACGACCAGAATGGCGGCGTCGGCATTGGCCGCACCGGTGATCATGTTCTTCAGAAATTCCTTGTGGCCGGGCGCGTCGATGATGACGTAGCGGCGGAGCGCGGTGCGAAACGGGATCTGGGTGGTATCGATGGTGATGTTTTGCTCCTGTTCCTCGAGCAGTGCATCGAGCAGGAAAGCGAATTCGAATTCCATCCCCTCGGCGGCGCAGGCCTGCCGGATGGAATCGAGCTTCCCGTCCGG
>JBDUAE010000037.1:0-10663 GCA_040004805.1 Chthoniobacterales bacterium
TCGGGATGAAAACGACGCAGACAACAATCAGCGCGAAAGGCAGACCGAAGTAATTTTGCACAAACCCAAGCCCGCTTTCGTAAGCCTGCCCGGGCGTGGAAAGGAACGTGATCGCGCTCGCCTGCGTCGCCATGACAGAGAGGCCGATCGTTCCCCAGCGAATCGTTTCATCGCCATGCAAATAGTGGCCCAGATCGTGATCGCGCCGAGTGCGCCAATGTCCGTAACCGGCAATCGCGAGCAGTGTCGCGAGGAGAACCGTGTAATCGATCCAGCTCACGCGAAACAGCGGTCCAGCAAATAGAAGAGCGCGACCTCGAGTGCGAAAGCCGCGACGACGAAGGCGTAGGCGACGGGCCAGCGGCCGAAGAGCGGCACGATCTCCGCCTGTTCCGACTTTGGCGGCTTCACGGCTTCGCTTTCCCGAGCGAAATCATGTTAGCGAAAATCCGATACGCGCCCGGCACGCCTGCGGGAAGTTCGCGGAACCAGGAATATCCGGTGTAAACCCACCAGCCTTTCCCGACCCGCGCGACGAGCAATCCGCCATCGAGCGGTTTCTCGCCGGTGTCGTTGCTGGAAAGGATGGGCGTCCACGCTTTATCCCACTCGTTAGGGAAATAAAGCCCGCGCTCCTGCACCCAACCGGCGAAATCATCCGCGGTGATTTTGTTGGGGAAATTCAAAACCGGATGCTCGGGCGCGAGCAGGCGTACGGCGGCATCTTCTTCCGTGACGCGATCGCGCGAGACCTTGAGCGGGTAGGGCAACTGTTCCGGTTTCGGCCCGGGCGTGGTGTTGTATTGCATCACGACGACACCGCCGTTTTTCGCGTAGGCCAGCAACTCCGGAAACCAGACGCTAACCCGGCCGGGGCTGACGTTGGCCGCACGCACGCCGAGCACGATGGCATCGAAGCGCGCGAGATTCGCAGCCTTCACGTCGCCGTCTTCCAACACTTTCACCTCGGAACCGATCTCGCGCAGACTCTCGGGAATGGCGTCGCCGGCCCCGGGCAAATAGCCGACAAGCGGCGCTTTATTCACGATCTCAGCGCGGACCAGTTTCGCCTGTGCCGGTGAGATTAAAGTCTGCGCGGCAATGTGCGGATAGGCGATGCGCTGTCGGCTAAACGCGGGCTGCTTCGTGCCACCAAGCGTAAGCATCGCGCGCAGCGTCCCCTCGCCCCGCTCCTGCGGCGGCGTGACTTGAAAAATGCAGGTCGTTTCGCTTTCGGTGCCCTGCAATTCCACCGGACAGCCGGCGGGTTCGACCTTCCAACCAGAAGGCGCCTCCAACGCGACGCTGCCGCTGACCTTTTCCGCGGAGGCAATCACGCGCACGTTCACCGTTTTCGGCGCAGAATTGCCAAAGACAAAAACGGGCCGCGGCAGCTCGACGAAAGCGGGCGGCGCGATCACGAGTTGCTCGCTCACTTCGCCCTGCACGCGATCGACCTGGCGGAAGCGCGGCTCGACCGCGTAAACGATTTCCTGGCCGCCGATTTCGAGAGTGAATTCGATCGGAAATGGCGGTGGATTCTCGGGACGCCCGATCAATGATTGATCTGCGACAGCGAAGGTGCCGAGCGTAGCGGGTTCGCGGAGCCAGTACGGCTGGGTGAAGGGAAGCGTGGTCGGCAGTTGAAGCGAAACTTTCTTGAGAAAAAGCGCGTCGTGCTTGAGCTCGGCATCGAGCGGAGTGACCTCGCCATCCGCGAGCAGGCGCGCGGATTTGAATTTAACCGACACGGTTGAGCGATTGATCGCTTCGAGTTGCAGAGAAATGGTTTCGCCGGGCTGCGCCGCGGGCTTTTCCGTGACCGCTTCGAGATGCAAGCCGAGACACGCACCGATGAGACGATCGACTTCCGCCAGTTTGGAGCGGACCCAAAACGCGTCGTCTAATTTCCCCATCAGGCCACGCAATTCCAGGAGCGCGGACACGGAGCGGGACGGCGTTTCCATGTCGTAATGCGCGATGATGTCATCGATCTTCCCCGCGATTTCGCCGGCTTTCGGGATGCGATGCCAAGTGCGATCGATGCCAGAAAAAATGTCACCGTCTTTGGGCGCATCGCCCGCGAGCAACTTGAAATACTCGGTCTGCTCGCCGCGCTCGATGCTGACACCGAAGCCTTGGCTTTTGTGCATGGTGCGACTGGCGGCGGCAATTTCGGAATACGATTTTCCGAGAAGCGGCTGATAACCGCCCGCCTCCACTTTGAGCAAACCGGTTTCGTCGAACGGCACGTTGCGCGCACGGAAGAAAAATTGCGATGCGTTCCAGAAAAGCCGCTGCGGCTGCCACGGCTCGGCCAGCTTTAATTGCTCGGGGAATTTTATGGGATCGGCCGCGAGCTTAAACGCTTCCTGCGCGAGAATGGCAGAGGCGGTGTGGTGCCCGTGGGTTTTGTCATCGTCCGGCGGAAAACGAGTCACGATCACGTCCGGGCGGAACTTCCGAATTGCCCAAACCGTGTCGGCTAAAATTTTCTCGCGATCCCAAATCCGGAGCGTTTCGGCGGCCGACTTGGAGAAGCCGAAATCGTTCGCGCGGGTGAAAAATTGCCGACCGTGATCGATCCGTCGCGCGGCGAGCAATTCCTGCGTGCGAATGACGCCGAGCTGCGGCCCGAGCTCGGGGCCGATCAGATTTTGCCCGCCGTCGCCCCGCGTCATGGAAAGATAAGCGGTGTCGTAGAGTGCGCCGTTCGCCCAATAGGAGATGAGGCCGGTGTTTTCGTCGTCCGGATGCGCCGCGACGTAGAGGACGCGGCCGAGGACTTTGAGCTTGTCGAGCCCGAGCCGAATTTCCGCGGCGTTCATCGAAGGTGGAGCTTCAACCGCCGGACCGGCCCACGCCGCGCCGATGGAAAGCAGACAGAGCGGACCGAGCGCGGAGCGAAGAAGCGAAAGCATGCGTGAAAATCGAGCGGTAAGAGGGCGGCGTCGGCCCAAGGCTCATTTCGCGCTGTCGATTATTTGCTGCGCGGTTTTGATCGCATTCTCGTCCGGCGCTTTGCTCGCTTTCTGGAGCTCGATCGCTTTTTGCGCGGCGGCGGCGGCTTCTTTTTTATTTCCGAGCCGGGCTTCGATCTGCGCTTTGCGAAGATGGATGAAGGCGGCTTCCGGCGTTTTCGCGAGCGCCTGGTCGACCCACTTCGCGGCTTGCGTCATGTCTTTGTTGTTATCGTAGTAAAAACTTGCGGCTTGAAAGGAGAGCGCCGGGTCGAGATTTGCGCCCGCAGCAGCGAGCTGCTTGCTCACTTTCTCCACATCATCGGTTTCCAATTTCACCGGCACGCGGGTCTTATCCCAATCCAGGTGCAGGACGGCTGATGGACCCTTCACCGCGTCGAAACCGATGGTGAAGGATTCGACGGCATCGGCGAGCGGCACCGGTTTCACGGCGATGCGGGCGAGGTCGTTCTCCTGTTTATAATCACCCGCGCTCGGCACTTTCGTGTCTTTGTAAATAATGACCGTCCACTCGGTGGCACCGGGGACGGTGAAGAGGACGTATTCCCCCTCGGGAATTTCTTTCCCCTCCAGCTTCACCGGCCCGCTGAATTTGATCTTCGTGGTCGCATTCGCACCGGTTCGCCAGACTTTGTCATACGGGACCAGCGCTCCGAAAATCTCGCGTTCGTTCTTGTTTGGGCGGGAGTAATCGACCTCGATGTCGGTGACGCCGACCCGCTGCTTAACGTTCTGGTGTTGGCTGACGGACGGGAACTCGATTTTTTCCTCCGCTGCGCGCAGGGCGGGAGAAAGGGCGAGAAGCCCGACAATTAAAGGAACGAAACGGGAGCGACGTGGGAGTTGTAACATATAGAATGGTTTGACCTGAATGAGCGGGAACATACTACAGACGACCGCGAGTCAACCTGGCACCGTAGTCCGGCGTTGCGCTCTATCAGTGGCGAAAGGTTAGGCTTAGCCTAGAGTGCAAGCCATCCGCTCTCGGTTCCGGCTTCGATTGGCCAACGTGGATTCGGCGAACGGCGCGATATTTTATGAAAAGCATCCATTACAGCTGGCACCAGCGTTTCCGGGAACTCTACGACAAGGCACTGGTGAAATACCGGAACGAACACCGCGGGGTGACGACATTTTTTACGACCCGCGAAGTCGGCGTCCTCGCCGCGCTCGGGGCCAAGCCGATGGAGCTTTTCGATTACGCAGAAGATTCTTCCGACCTCGACCCAGAGACCGCACTCCTGATCACGGCCGCTCGGCGTGACTATTTTCTCATCATCCAGGACGGACAATGGACCGAAAAACAGATCAAGGTGGAATCGCTTCCGCCCAAAGACGCGCAGCTCCAAGGCATCGCCTGGCTCCCGCGCGCGATCGCAAAAGCACAGGCGCGGCTCCGGGGCGAATTGCCGGACGAGATCATGTTTGCCTGCGGCGGCGATCGGAAATTTTTCCGATCGCATGATATTCATCCGGCGGATTTCATGCGCGCGGTTTGGGCTGCGAAAGGCAACGAGGAGAAAATCGTTGCCTACGTGCGGAGCAAAAAGTAGCGCACCGTCAATACACGAGGAGCGAGTCTCAGCTCGCTTCGGCGAAATTTCCCAGCCGACGGAACTTCTCGTAACGCTGCTGCAAGAGGTCGTCTGTTTTCAGCGCACTCAGGCGCTCGAGATTCCGGCGCAAGGCGCTGCCTAAATGCGCTGCCGCCATATCGTGATCGCGATGGGCGCCGCCTTCCGGTTCAGGCACCACTTCATCGACAACGCCGAGCCCCATCAGATCGCTGGCGGTGAGCTTAAGCGCTTCGGCCGCTTCCGGGGCGTGGCGGCGATCTTTCCAAAGAATGGCCGAGCAGGCTTCCGGGCTGATGACGGAATAGTAGGCGTTTTCCATGATCATGACCTGATCGGCCACGCCCACGCCGAGCGCGCCGCCGGAGCCGCCTTCACCGATCACGACCGCCACGATTGGCACGCGCAGGTTCATCATCTCTCGCAAATTCACGGCGATCGCTTCGGCGATGTGGCGCTCCTCGGAGCCGATACCCGGATAGGCGCCGGGCGTGTCGATAAGTGAAATAACCGGCAGGCCAAACTTTTCCGCCATGCGCATGACTCGGAGCGCTTTGCGATAGCCTTCGGGGTAAGCGCAGCCGAAATTGCGCAGCACGTTTTCCTTCGTGTTGCGGCCTTTTTGCTGGGTGAGAACGGCGCAACGCCACGCGCCGATTTTCGCCAACCCGCAAGGCATCGCCCGATCGTCGCCAAAAACACGGTCGCCGTGCAGCTCGACCCAATCCGTGAAACAGCGTGAGACGTAATCGGACGCAAACGGGCGCTGGATGTGGCGGGCGATTTGGACGCGTTGCCAGGCCGTCAAATTCTCGTAAATCTCGCGCCGCTTTTCGCGGATCTTCGCCTCGAGCGAGTCCACTTCGCTTTCAAAATCGAGCGCGTGTTCGTCGGAATGATTCTTCAGCTCCTGCAAGTGGCGTTGCAGCTCCAGGATGGGCTTTTCGAAATCGAGCGGCTGAACGTCCATGCGCTAATCGGTAATGGTGACAGCGGTCTTGGCGTTGACAAGGCCGCTCAGTTCTTCGACGTCCGCCTGCGACATCGCGAAACCGTTCGGCGGAGGCGGCACACCACCGGGTTCAGGCGTGCCTGCACTCGGCTGAGTGAAAAGGATGTAACCCGGCGCGGCCAAGCGAATCCAGCGCGCGCTCCCGAGATACTCCTTCGTGCCGAAACCGACCCGCTTGCCGTCGCGCCAAGCCATCGTTTCCGCGACGCGGGTACTGAGGCGCGGCGGCTGCTTCGGAGTCAGCTGCACGGTGTGGGCGCGATAGCGTTTGAAGAATGCCCCTTTATCGAGCAGGACGATGCTTTTCTCTTTCCGCTGGATAAAGAGGGAAAAATCCGGATGCGAGATCATGAGGTGATCGCCAGTGTGCAACATCGTGCCGCTCAGATTGTTCGTGCGCATGATGAGCTCGGGCGTGGTCTTGGTCTTGGCCGCGACTCGCGCGAGGACGTCGCCGCGCTTCACCACGTAATCCTGCTTTTCCGGTGTCGGATATTTTGAAAGCAGAATGCTCATATTAATCTCGCCGAGCACATCCTTCGCTTCGTCGCTGTGCTGGCTGTTCGGATATTTTTGCAGGAAACCAGTAAGGGCGGTCCGCGCTTCCGCGAGCTTGCCTTCCTGCCGGAGTTTGGCTGCGGCTTGGAATTCCGGCAGGCTAATATCGACCCGCGGCTCTGCCGGCACCTCGCCACTGCGCTCGGCCCGGACCGCCAGCTCCGGCTTGAGAATGATATGATAGCCAAAGAAAGCCGCGCTCCCGAAGATCACCACCGCCAGGAGTAAAGCGAAGAGCCATTTCATGCGGGGACGGATTTGTTCTCCATTGTAAGGCAGGACTTCGAGCTGTCCTGTTCGAAACTGCGCCAGGCGCAGCTATTTCGCGGATGCCAGTGCCCTCGCCGGGCGCGACAGCTTCAGTTCTTGCTGTCCGGCGGCCAGGTAAACTGGCAATCGCGGCAGTAAAATTCTTTGTCGATGATCTTGAACGTGAAAAGCAAATTAGCCAGCCAGGGAGTGAAAAAACGCCGCGTCATCTGCGGGTATTCGATCCGGGGCGATTGGCAATTCGGACACCGAATCGCGGCTCCGATTTCCGGGTCCGTCGGTTCCCACTCCACCATGAGCTGATGCGCGGCTTCGAAATCCTGCTCGTCCACCATGACCTTGGCGTGGGCCTTGGGGTTGCCCCCGAACGCCACATTTTGCATCTGGCTGTCGTTATGGACATCAGCCTTCAGGCCCGCCTGCTGCAGGCGATCTTTCAGGTGCCTGGCATTGGCCGCTTCGTTAAACGTTGCAATCGTGACCATAAAAAAATCAGTCTCTCCGCCTCTCTTCTTCCCGTCGATCAAACATCAACATCCTGCGCAAAGCAAGACCAGCGGGCCCTCAGATTCCGGCAGGGCGGAACCATTGGTAAAGCATGAAATAAACGATCACCCCGGTGACGGAAACGTAGAGCCAGATCGGCATCGTCCAACGGCCCATCCGCCGATGTTTATCCCAGCGCCGACGAAAGACAGGCACGAGCGTGAGGAGGACGAGCGGAGGCACCGTAAACGCCAGAAGCACGTGAGTGAGGAGAATGGCGTAGTAAATCCCGCGCACGATCCCCGGAGTCGTGAAATGAGTGGACCCAGTGTGATAATGGTAAATGAGGTAGCTCGTGAGAAAGGCCGACGAAGAAACGATCGCCGTGATCATGCAAGCGATGTGGCGCCGCCAAAATCCGCGCCGGATAAAATACCAGCCGGCCGCGATGAAAAGAGTGCTGAAAGCGTTCAGCGAAGCATTTAATGCCGGCAAATCCGAAATCTTCATAACCGGCCTACCATTCCCACAGGAGTCGCCGCGCGCATAGGCCGCCGCTTGAAATAGCCGACACGCCGTAGGACTGGAGAGGAGTGCCTCCCAGCGTTATCGATCTGCCGCCGCGGCGAAAAATCGCAGCCGGCTTTTATCGCCGCTGGACTTGGCGACGCCAACTCATCGCCACCGGCGCGCGTCTGCTGATCCTGGCCGTGATCGCGCTCTTCTTTTGGGGCGGCTGGTATCTCGCGAATAAAGGCTTCGGCCGGCAATGGCGCACCACCGTCGCAGACCAACTGCGCGAACGCGGAATCGAAGCCTCCGTCCGCCGGCTCACGCTCGATCCGTTTCGAGGCCTGGTCGCGCAGGACGTGCGGATTTACGATTTCAAGAATCACGATAAACCGCTCGCCGTCATCAGCGAAGTCTCGCTCGATCTTAATTACGCCGCGCTCCTTCATCACCAGCCGTTTCTCAACGCGGTCGAGATTCGCGACGCCAACGTCACCTTTCCGAATCCCGGCGGCGATCCCCGCGCCCCGCGCGCCAATCTGAAAAATTTCCACGCTCACATTTTTTTCCCGCCGGAGCAAATTTACATTAAGAAGGCCGAAGGAATTTTCTGCGGCATCCGCGTCTCGGCGACCGGGAAGTTGCTCAAGCGGGGCGATTTTCAACCGGAACGCGTCCTCTCGGAAGAGGAATGGAACCAGCGCTGGCGCTCGGTGCAGCGAGTGGCGGCAGAGTTGCAGGCCTTTAATTTCGCGGGCGGCCCCCCGACCTTGCAGATCGACTTTACTGGCGACGTTTCCGATCTGGAAAACGCGCGTGTTTCCCTCAGCCTGCGCGGCGAACGCTTCAGTCGCGGTGCCTACGAGATCAAGACCTTTTATGCGGCCGCCGAGTGGAGCGAACGGCGCCTGCGCCTCACGACTTTGGAGTGGTCCGATCCGGTCGGCGAGTTTTCCGGCCAGGGCCTTTGGAATTTAGCCGACAAACACGGCACCTTCCAAATCCACAGCTCGGTGCAGCTAAAAGAAGCCCTCACCGCGGTCGGCTTCGAAAAAATATTAGCCGACGCCACTTTCGTCTCTCCTCCGCAGCTCGAATTATCCGGCTCCTTCAATCTGGCGGCCGCGGAACCGCACTGGAGCGTGATCGGCCGTGTCGCGCTGGGCGAATTCACCTATAAAGCAGTGTCCGCTCTCGGGTTAACCGCCGATTTTTCGTGGAACGGCGAGCGCACGATGCTGCGCGAAGTGCGGCTCCGCCACGCCAGCGGCGAAATCCTCGCCAACCTCCTCGACACCCCGGGCGATTTCCGACTTACGGTCGAGAGTTCGGTTAATCCGGCGGCCTTTCGGAGCCTGAGTACGGAAGGACTGCACGAGTTTCTCGGCGAATGGGAATGGTCGCGCTCTCCTTCATTGCGCTTCAATATTCACGGCCCGTCGCACGACCCGGCCACGTGGCAGGGTGAAGGAGCCGCCACGCTGGGGCGGACGCGTTTTCGCGGGGTCTGGCTCGAAAGCTTGAGTGCAAACCTGCGCTTCGGCGAGAAGGCGGTCACGTTCGATAATCTTGTCGTTAGGCGAGAAGAAGGCACCGGCACGGGCTCTTTTACTTTTGACTACGGGAAGCACGAGGTGCGGCTGCGCGAAGTGAAAACCACTTTGCGACCAGCGGAAATCATCTACTGGATCGAGCCGAAGCTTTTTAACGTAGTCGCGCCCTACAAATTCCACGGGCCCCCGCATCTAACCGCGAATGGCGTGGTGCAATATCGTGGCGGAAAAAATACCCATCTCGACATCGCCATCGATGCCCCGGCGGGCCTCGATTATTTCTTCCTCGGCAAGACTTTGTCCTTCGGCAAAACGCGCGGAGACGTGCTCATCACCGACGATCGCGTGCAATTGATCGGAATCGAAGGTCAGCTCTTCGACGGGACCGTGAAAGGCGCGGCCGATATCTCGGTCGCTCGGCAAGACAAAAGCTACAGTGCGTCAATCGCGGTGGAGGGAATAGAATTTCCAAGCCTGACCGATCTCTATTTCAAATACGAAACCGCGCATGGACAACTCTCCGGGACCTACGATTTCAAAGGCGTGGGCGACGACGCCAAATCCATGCGTGGCAATGGGAAAATTCGGATCTCGAACGGCAATGTCTTTGCCATCCCCGTCCTCGGGCCGCTCTCCGGATTCGTGGCCGAGATTTTTCCCGGCGCCGGCTACAGCGTGGCTAAAGAAGCGACCTCAAGTTTCACGATCAAGGATGGCGTGATTCACACCGATGACTTCAAGGTCTCGGGAAAACTATTCGGCATGATCGGTCACGGTGACGTCTATTTTGTGAACGGCACGCTCGATTTCGATGTTCGGATCAATGCCAGCGGACCGGGCCTGCTTCTGACGCCAGTCTACAAACTTTTTGAATACAAAGGCGAAGGCAATCTCTCGAAACCGAACTGGCACCCGAAGCGATTCTGACGAAGTGGGAACGCGGAAATCGCAACGCGGGACGAAGATGACGACCGCAGTCACTCGCGCCGAAATTCTGCTCGGTGCGCATATGTCGATCAGCGGCGGCCTGCCGCGGGCAATCGAGCGAGCTCTCTCCGTGGGCTGCAGCGCGATGCAAATTTTTGTGAAGAACAATATGCAGTGGTTCGCGCGACCGCTGACGGCGGAGGAGATCAGCGCATTCCTGCGACATGCGCAGCGCCACCAACTCAGCGCTGTCTTTGCGCACGCGAATTACCTGATCAATCTCGCGGCCACCAATCCGCAATTTCATGCGAACTCATTGCGCGCGTTGGCGGAAGAACTGACTCGCGCGGATCAACTTGAATTGCCGTTTCTGGTTTTGCATCCCGGCGCACATCTCGGGGTCGGTCCGGACGCGGGCCTGGAGCGAATCGTGAATTCGATCGATGCAGTGCATGCGGTTCTGCCAAAAACCAAAACGAAAATCGCGCTGGAGACGACCGCGGGCCAAGGCACAACGCTCGGGCATACTTTCGAGCAAATCGCTCACATCATCGAAAACGTGCGCGCGCCGGAGCGGCTTTGTGTTTGTCTCGACACCGCTCACGTTTTCGCCGCGGGCTACGATATCTCCAGTGCCAGCGGGACGCGCAAAATGTTCGCGCATTTCGATCGCGTCATCGGCTTGGATCGTCTCGCCGCCCTCCATCTGAACGACTCGAAAACAGCCCGCGCCTCCCGGGTCGATCGACATGAGCACATCGGGAAAGGAAAGATCGGACTGGAAGCTTTCCG